>JBPYFC010000098.1:0-5197 GCA_051984705.1 Chthoniobacterales bacterium
TGACCGGGAAACGATTGTTCGGTTGAAGGTCTTTCTGGATCAGCACTCATTTGGCCCAGGGGAGATCGATGATCGCTGGACCAGTCTCTGTGCGAACGCGCTGCGGCTCTATCAATCGGCAATGGGCAAGAATGTGACCGGCCAACTAGACCCTCAGCTGAGGCAAGAAATAAGCGGAATATCGCCCTTGTACATCACCTACCAGGTTAAGCCGGAGGATTTTAATTGGGTTGGCAAATCGCCTATCAAGCCCGCAGCTCAAGCAAAGCTAAAAGCGATGCCATATCCATCGAGTGCTGAGTTTGTGGCAGAACGTTTTCATACAACTGCGGCGTTTCTCGCCAGTCTGAATCGAGGAAAAAACCTTACCCGCATCCGTCCTGGTGACACTGTCCAGGTCCCGAATGTTCCACCATTACAGCTGGAGCTTCTCAAGCCGACGGAGGATATCCCGCCAAAGCCGGAGCTCAGCGCCCGCTCGATAACAGTAGACACGAAAAACAAGGTGTTGGAGATAGTTGAAAATGGAAAGATGCTCGCCGCTTTTCCAATTACTCCTGGGTCAAAACAGCTTCCCGCCCCGGCTGGAATTTGGACAGTGATAAAAATGACCACCCTCCCCTGGTTCCGCTGGGACCGAGCCATGCTGTTGCACGGCAGACGGAGCGGAGACTTTTACAAGATTCACCCAGGTCCTAGAAACGAGGTGGGACTGGTCTGGATCGGCCTGAATAAGAAGGGTATCGGCATCCATGGAACCAATCGACCCGACTCGATCGGGCGATCAGCCAGCCATGGCTGTATCCGGCTGGCAAACTGGGATGCTGTTCATGTACTGAATTCGATCACCAAAGGCGCTACGGTGAAGATACTGTAAAGGGGGGAACCGCCGACATCGCCGACAATGCCAACATCGCCGCAACCGAGGCTATCGATGTCTCCGAGCGCAAGATGGGCGGGGCCTATCGTCGGAGTTCAAAGAGATAGATGCATGTGCAGCCCTACCGATCCTCTGCCGGCGCTGTTGGCACTGTCGGCGATGTCGGCGTTTTTACCGTTTCTCGCCAGCCGAATGGGAACCGTGGCCGGGCGATCAAATCGCCGGCTTCTGAAATACTCCATTTGCGGAGCGAGCAGTGAAAGCATTTGCCTCCGAACAGGCTACGCATGAATGCGCCGCGAAAAAATGGTTCGCCGCAACGTGGGCATTTCCAGTTCGCCATCCAAAGAGCGAGCAGGAAGTAAACGAAAAATGTGATGCCCGTGAGGATGCCGGGAACAAAGTATAGAAACCGGATTTCAAGCACTGCCGCCGCAAATAGACAGAAGACGATTCGACGCAGCCGGCGATACGAGTTCCAGGATTCCTGAAATTCGGGATCAATCCAGAAAACGGTGGACTGGGAAAGCGTTTTCACGAGGCGCGTAAACAGGTTCGCTGGGTCTTATATTGTCGGATCCCTCGCGAAAGGAGGCAAGAGGAGAACGTGTCGGCGTATCGGAGTGTCGGCGTATCGGAGTGTCGGCGTATCGGCGGAATGCTGACGACACGCCGATACACCGTCACGCCGATACCCTCTCCTACCGCCATTGCGCACTTACTCCTGTCGTGCGATAGCGACATAACCTCCATGGACACGCTCCGGCGGATTCTGACCTTCATTCGGTTTTCGCATACGATTTTTGCCTTGCCGTTCGCTTTGGGGTCGATGCTGGTAGCTGCTCGCGGTTTTCCCAGTTGGCGCGTTGTTTTGCTGATCTTGCTGGCAATGGTATTCGCTCGGACAGCCGCTATGGCGTTCAATCGGATGGCGGATTGGGAAATCGACAAGGAAAACCCACGAACGGCTGGGCGCCACAAGTTGATTTCAAAAAATGCCGGTTGGCTTCTGGTCGTTATTTCTTCTCTGGTTTTCGTGGTCGTGTGCTGGTTTATCAATCCACTCTGCTTTTTCCTGTCTCCAGTAGCGCTTTCGATCGTGTTTTTTTACTCGCTCACCAAACGGTTTACCTCGTTCACCCAGTTCTTTATCGGGTTAGCTTTAGCTGTTTCGCCAGTTGGCGCATGGTTGGCGGTGAGAGGCGAGTTCGGTTGGGCGCCGATTGTGTTAGCGCTCGGAGTAGTGTTTTGGGTCGCCGGGTTTGATTTGATCCATGCGATCCAGGATTATGAGTTCGATAAACGAAAAAAATTGGGTTCGCTGGTAGTCAAGTATGGCGTTCCCGCCAGTTTACGGCTTGCCCAAGTTTTGCATGGAGCGCTTTTTGTTTGCCTGGTGTTATTTGGTCTGATCGCTCGCCTCGGGTTCCTCTATTTTTGTGCGCTAGTCCTGGTGCTTGCAGCTCTTATTTATGAGCATCGCGCGGCGCGTAAGCTGGATGTCGCGGGAATAAACAAGGCGTTTTTTCAAAGCAACGCCTTTGTGAGTCTTGTGTTTGTGCTTGCTGTAGCCGGGGATGTTTTGCGTTAGGTGAAATTCGCGACGCCCTGCAGCGCCGCCGTTGTCGGTCCTCGGTCGACCGTCATGTGTCAACCGTCGACCGAAGCCCATCAATCGTCCTCGAACGCGGCGTTCTCCAGCCCCCTGCCGGGCGTTGCAAGCAACGCCCCTCCAAACTGCGCCCTACCGGGCGTTGCAAGCAACGCCCCTCCAAGCTGCGCCCCAGCCGGGCGTTGCAAGCAACGCCCCTCCAAACTGCGCCAAGCCGGGCGTCGTAAGCAACGCCCCTCCAAACTGACTGCAGTAGGCTGTTTTTAATTGAAACCGCAGGCGCGAAACGGATTTGGAAGCGAAAATGCTTTTGGACAACAGGAAGGAACTACATGAGCCGGCGACCGCTCATCTTCGACGCCCATCTGGTATGCCTGCTTTTTGTGCTGCTGAGCGCTTGCGCTCCTTATCAAAGAATTCCGGTTAACGGTTATCTGGCAAATAAACCGATTTCGACCACAGTGGATTCACAGCCAGCTGCAGAATATCTGCAGGAGTTATCTTCTAGAAACACCACAAGTCCAAGACTCGATTCGTCGATTGTCGATATTCAACAGCGTTTTGACCGGCTTCCTCTGACTTCCTCCGCATTACGAGAGCTCTCAAAACAGACTTCGCCGGATTTCGCGACCCTCTTCTTTATCCAGAAAAGTTTGGCTGACCGGGCGAACGCAGAATTTCAAACCCGCTATGTGAAGGAAGTCAGCAGGATTAAAACCAATATTGGGCGTGACCGATGGACCGCGCTGGCCCCGAATGGTTTCCGCGACTACAAGTTTCTTTTTGTCCCTGGATTTCATTACGTGACCGATCCTGGTTCGGGAGCTGCCTTTACCTATCAGAGAGACTGGATGCGTAAACTCGGCTTCAACGTGGAGCTAATTCGCACCAGGGAGGACGGCACGATCCAGGAGAATGCGAACTTAATCGCACAAGCTGTTCGTCAGGAGAGTAAGCCGGGTGCAAAACTCATCTTAGTCAGTACAAGCAAAGGCGGTCCGGAAACGGTGCTCGCGCTCGGCAAAATACTAAGGCCTGCGGAGACAGCTGCGGTCAAAGGCTGGATCAGCGTTGGAGGATTGATTCGTGGCACACTGCTGGCCGATTGGGCGACCGAATGGCCCCAGTCCTGGTTCGTAAGAGCGATTTTTTCCGAGCAAGGTATCGATTCTCGAAGTTTGTCGGGACTCACAGCGAGGGCGAGCGGAAAGCGATTCGATGAAATCGCAGTGCCAAGGCATATTCTGATTATCGAGTATATTGCTGCCCCGCTTTCAGGAGACATCGCCAGCGACGTTAAAACCCGCTACAACCTGCTCCGGAAGTACGGTCCGAACGATGGCCTGACGCTGTTGGGTGACGAACTGCTGGCTGGCGGAATCACCATCATCGAGCCGGGCCTTGACCACTTTTATCGAGACCCTGATATCAATGAAAAGTCGCTGGCGTTAGCCAATATTGTCGTCGATCAACTCCGGCGCGGCGCTTTCAGCGCCGCGGTTGTCGGTCCACCGTCGACCGTTTGGAAATTCTTTCCTAGCTCGAGGCAGATTGAGATGAAAGATTTCAGAAGCGGGGAGGAGGGGTTCTTGCGATAAACAAGATAGCAATCAACCGTCGGAGTTGGCCGGATAAGGGGATGATAGGTTGTGCCGCCGATGCAGAGATGAGTCAACGTCCGGACTAAAGTAGCGATACCGACGCCACAAGCGACCTGTGATATGACTCTGGGCCGTTGAGTCATTTCGGCGATTATGTTCGGCGTGAATCCGGCCTTATGACAACATCTGATCAGTTCGTCGTATAAAACCGGATTAGCGTCACGCGGCGGGAATATCCAGCGTTCATTGCGCAGCCTGTCAAAACGAATCTCTGACTGCTCTGCCAACCGGTGACCCGGCGGAAGAACTACGCCGATTTCCAGTCTGCACAGCTTGTGACTCGCAAGATCGATGCTGGTTGGTTCAAGCCCCGGAAAAGCACAATCGATCCTGTTCTCGAGGAGATCATGGAAGAAGCCTTCAGACGTGTTTTGAACGACTGAAAGACGCAAATTCGGCCAATCCTTGCGCAACCGTCGCAGGGCTGGTGCGATGACTTCAGCGGTCACCGTGCCCGCATCCCCTATCCGGAGTTGGGCGGCCCCTCCACCGCCAACTCCTTTAACCGTTTCTGTCAGAAACTCGATCTGTGAAAAGAGAGCAGGCAACCGCTCGGCCAATTCTCTACCTTCGATGGTAAGGTGCAGACGGCGCGGGGCCCGCTCGAATAGGTCAATCCCGAGTGCCCCTTCCAACTGTTTAATCTGCCGGCTCAATGCGGGCTGCGCGATATGAAGCGTTTTGGCGGCTTGTCTAAAGCTTCCCGTTCGGGCGATCTCCGCGAATGACACCAGCTGTCGCAGGTCGAAGGAATGATAGCAAAAAGGTTTCATGAGATCGCGTCTTTATATTCGAATTGTTCATGCCTCGGCCGCAAGGATTGTTATGAAACAAACAAAAATTTCATCTGGCGAGTTCGGCTGGCTTCACCGTGATCGGGAATTCCTGGCAGTGGCTCTGGTTTTCGGTATTACTCTCACTGCACTTGAGAATATAAAAGCGACGGACACACCGGCTCGTCCGGTTAAGGATCTAAGCCAGGGGGACGATCAGTTAAATTGGCCGCGAGATCTCACGCCTTCGATCGGGGACTCCTTCGTCCAT
>JBPYFC010000099.1:0-2963 GCA_051984705.1 Chthoniobacterales bacterium
AGGCCGTGGCCCTTTTCAATACCTCCGCCGGTTTCGGCCTGCCGATAGTAGCCATGAGCGTAGTGCATGGTGAAAACCGTGTGCACAAGGAACCAGGAGCAAACCACTGTTCCGGCAGCCAGTAATATGTGCCCGGTCAACGCTCTCCCATGCAGCCCTTTTGCGGTTCCAAGCTGGACAGCAACAGCAAACAGGCTGGTGCATGCAGCGGCAATGACGAACAGAAAAATGGCGGTTCGGCCGGCGTCTTGAAGCTTTGCTGAACGAAGTACAGTGCGAACATCTGTAAAAATGATCCTGATCCAGCAGAGTAGGATGATGGTGAACGCAAACGCGTTCCAGGTGAGGATGATTTGAAGAGCTAGACGATGCAGTCCTGCTGTCGATAAAAAGACGACAGCCCCGACAGCGATCGCAGCTAATACTCGTTGATGCGCATCAAATGAACGTAGAAATCGCATGAAAGTTGCGGATCATCTAATCGTAAAGGAGATGCTCTCCTCAACAGCTTTCTTGCTCCAAGGCCGGTAGGGTCGCGCTTCAGCGCGACCTAGTGGGCCAGCGAGGCTCAGCTAAAATTCAGCCCTACCGATGCTGGGCCTACAGCGTCTCCTTTTCTAGCACGCCGATGCGCGACCTGAACCTAACGTCTGCAACATCACTTCTCCAATTCCAACCACCGCTCCAATGTCGCCTTCGCTCCGTTCTGATAAAAACTCTCGAACGCTTCGTTAACCTCTTTTACAAAGCGTTCCGATTTGGCCAGCTCTTCGCTGAATAGTTCCCGCATCGCAAAAAACTTCTGCGGATCTTTGAATGCAGCAGTTGCGCGCAACTTGTCGGCCATCGGATCAATAATCGGCATCTCTTTTCCCTGGTCGTCCTTTCCATTAAGATACCGGAACCACGCAGCAACAGTGAAGCTGAGGAATTCGATTGGGCCTCCCCTCTCCAACTGTTCCGTGATCGATGGCAACACAAATTTCGGTATTCGCGCCGAACCTTCAGTCCCGATCCGGGAAAGCTGATCGCCAATCGCCGGATTTGCGAAACGCTCGATCAAAGTAGCTTTGTACTCGCTCAAATCGACTCCAGGCACTTTCGGCACTAATGGTGTCACCTCGACATTCATCATCGTTTCGACCAATCGCCGAATCCGCGCATCTTCCATCGTTTCATGTGCAAATTGATACCCCAGCAACATGCCGATGTAACAAAGCGCCTGATGGCTCGCGTTCAGCAGCCGGATCTTCATCTTCTCGTACGGAAGAACATCGGAAGTCATTTGCGCGCCGACTCGTTCCCATTGAGGCCGTCCGAGAGGGAAATGATCTTCAATAACCCATTGCTTGAATGGTTCCGTCACCACAGGCCAGCCATCCTCAATTCCGAATTCTTTCTGGACAAGCGCTCGATGCACGTCTGTCGTGGCCGGCGTAATTCTATCGACCATGCTGTTTGGAAACGCACCGTTTTGCTCCAACCAGTTGCGCAAAACGGGATCCCGCAACTCGGCAAAGGCCAAGAACATCTTGCGCATGACATCGCCATTACTTTGAAGGTTGTCACACGACATGATAGTGAATGGCGCGAGCCCACGTTTTCGCCGGCGATCGAGTGCTTCACCCAGATATCCAAACGAGCAGGAGGGCTGCGAAGGATGCGCAAGATCGTGCTGAATATCTGGATTCTGCGCGTCAAATTCCCCAGTTCCCTGATGCACATAATAACCACCTTCGGTGATAGTCAGTGACACAATCCGGCACTCATCGGAGGCCATCCTCTCCAGGACGCGCTCGGGATCGCTCGGGCCGTGCAGAAAATTCAGAATCGAACCGATAATACGCGCCGTGTTCCCTGCTGAACTCTGCTCGACAACCGTGTAAAGATAGTCCTGCGAAGCCAGGATTTCTCCGATCCGCGCATCCTGTTTCAACAGTCCAACGCCGCAAAACCCCCACGGACTTTTTGATTCCAGATGGAACAAATCGTCAGCGTAGACCGCCTGATGCGCCCGGTGAAATCCGCCTACACCGACATGAAGAAT
The DNA here is from genome assembly GCA_051984705.1 of Chthoniobacterales bacterium. GTDB lineage: Bacteria > Verrucomicrobiota > Verrucomicrobiia > Chthoniobacterales > JAFAMB01 > JBKPBY01. The sequence continues at coordinate 2,048 of JBPYFC010000099.1, forward strand.
TTGTTGACCAAGTTCTCGCCGGTTATAGGCAGGAGCCCTGACATTGGGAGACAATGATCCCAGATTTTTTTCGGATAGTTTGATGGCCATAATTTGGAAGGGGCCTCCGGCCCGGGGGTAACTTTGGGCAAATATTCACCCGCTGGACAAATATTCAACCGAAAGCTCTGGCGGGAGGGATCGGCGTATCGGCGTATGGGCGTGTCGGCGTATCGGCGTATAAGCCTGGTAGCTGTTCGGGTGCAAGCTTCTCGAAAGTCAGGATAAATCGTGGACCTACCGCTTGCGGAGCCCGATTCGCCCACACGCCAACACGCCGATACGCCGAAACGCCCACACGCCGACACCTGTCCTGCCCTTCAGACACAGCCGTTTCGCCTCAGATAAAGCTCACGAAGCCGGGTAGCCAACTCTCCCGGTTGACCATTACCGATCTGATGGCCATCGATTTCCACAACCGACAGCACGAAAGTCGAGGCGCTGGTCAGGAACGCTTCATCAGCCGCCTTCGCTTCGTCTGGGGTGAACGCTGTCTCGCGAATCTCAAGTTTCAGGTCATCTCGCCAGAGTTTCAGAATATTCTTGCGTACCGTGCCTGCCAGGATTCGCTGGTTCTGCGGGTGGGTATAGAGAACTTCTTCACGAACGGTAAAAGCGGAAGTCGATGATCCTTCCGTAATGTGCCCCTCCTCGACTTGCCACGCTTCAAAGGCGCCGGCAGACCGCGCCTTCTGCTTGGCTAAAACCTGCGGCAACATGGACACGCTTTTGATGTCTCTTCTCAGCCAACGCAGATCGGGTACGGTTATCACCTTCACACCAGTTTTGAGCTGCTCGTGATTCACAATCTTCATTTCCGAGCAGTAAGCGAACACTGTCGGTTTTACTTGAGCCGGAAACGCAAAATCTCTGATCC
>JBPYFC010000100.1:0-7766 GCA_051984705.1 Chthoniobacterales bacterium
CTGTCCAGGAAACAGTTCTTCACCGGTCTCTTCATGATGTACCGGCGGCCTCTCGACATTGTTGAATAGCGCTTCGGCAAGGTCAGACGCTGGCGCCAGATCTTTCAAGCCTTGCTGATACTGGATACCAATCGCCGCGCACCCGAACTCTTTCGCCAGACGGACTGCCGCGACATACATTTTAGCCTGCTGCAGAACCTGATTCTCGGTCAGATCAGTCTCTTCGTTTGCGCCGAAATTGAATTTGACCCCACGCTCGATCAGCCAGTTATAGACGCGCCGCGCTTCTTCATCACTGACAGCAAGCATTTTCGCATAAAGGGCGGATTGGCTAAGCCTCTCTTTGAAAACCCCGGTTGGATGCAAGGTCTCGTCGGGAATAATGGCGTTGTACATTCCCATACAGCCTTCGTCGAAGACTCCCATGATCGCCCGTTCTGACCGAAACTTTTGCGCAAATTTTTCTGCCGCCTTGCATATCTGCCCTGGAATTTTGACATCTTTATACTTCTGCACGTGTGCCGTGTCGTGCTTGACTTTATCGCCGGACAGCCATTGCCGTAGTTTCTTTGAGAAGAACTTGTCTTTGAAATCCTCGCTCCAAAGCGAGGTATATTTGATTCCGGCCTTGGTCAGCGACCCATTCAGGTTCAAAAGTCCAACCAGGCCGGGCCAGGTGCCGCTCCAGTTGGCCACGGTTAATATCGGGCCGCGATGGAAATAAAGTCCTCCCAACAAATGCTGCGTATACTGCCATACTGCTTCCGCCACTACGATTGGCGCGTCGCTGGGAATTGATCGCAGCACTTCAAGCCCCATTTTTTGGCTGTCTATAAACCCGTGTCCTTTCGTTTTGTCGAAAGGATGCGCCCGCTTCACCGTGCCGCCCGCACGCTGAATCGCGCCGACCAGCGCTTTTTCCATTGCGGCCTGCGCCGGTTCACACGTCTGATTGGCCGACAGTCGCAGGTCGCCATTTGCAACAAGGTAAATGGTCTTCATTTACAAGGTTATAGGCGTCAGCCTTTCCTGCGACGAAGTCCGTCGAAATAAACGATTACGATGATTAGCGCGCCTGTGATCACCAACTGCCAGAACGAATTCACGTTCAGCAGATTTGCCCCATTGTTAATCGTCGCCAGGATAAAGGCGCCAATCAGCGGTCCGTGCACAGAACCGATCGCGCCAAACAGGCTGGTACCGCCAATAACCGAAGAGGCGATCGCCTGCAGCTCCCAACCTTCCGCCTGGGTTGCGTTACCAATTCCTATGCGTGCGGCCAGCAGGATACCGACAAACGCCGCGCAAGTCGCAGACACGATGTACGCGATGTAGAGGATCCGTGTGGTGTTTACTCCAGAGAGTCTCGTCGCTTCCTTGTTCGAGCCGACCGCGAAAAGATAACGACCGAAACGAGTCTGATGGAGGAAGATATAACCAGGAACTGCAACTATTATTACCATCCAAAACAGATTCGGTACGAAAAGGAAATTGCCGCGAGAGAAGCCGGTGAACTGATCATTGGTCACCGAGATTGTGGCACCGTTGGTAATGAGCAAACCAATGCCCCGCAACGCTGTGAGCGTGGCCAGAGTCATGATGAAGGGCGGCAAACCCAAACGGGTTACGCCAAACGCGTGGAAAGTGCCGATCGCTATGCCGATCGCCAGGGTCAAGACAACCGCGATCCAGATCGGAAACCCATGTGTCAACAGCCAGGCGATAATAACGCTGGTAAAGCCAACAATTGCGCCGACCGAGAGATCGATTCCTCCGGTAATAATTACGAAAGTTTCTCCGATCGACAAAATGGCGGTCATAGCACCCTGCCGCAGGAGGTTCGTAATATTGTTGTACGTCCAGAAACTCCTTGTGCCGAATGCCAACAGAATCCACATCAGAGCTAAAAGCACTAACAGTGTTAGTCCCTGTAAAGCGGCAATACGGGCCTTTCTCTTTGCTGCTGCTAACTGCAGCTCTTCAGACACTTCAACTTTGCCTTCAACGGTCATCTTTTCTGCCTCAGAAGTTAGTTTTGTTATCTCTCAGCCTCAGACTCCGAGTGCCTCTGTTAAAATCGTCTCGTGCAAAGCTTTCTCGCTGACGGCATCGCTGTCGTGGGTCGCCACCAGTCGCCCGCTGCGAAACACATGCAGCGTATCGGAAAGATCGTAGACTTCGGGCAAATAGGAGGAGATCAAGATGATTCCGGCTCCGTTGCGCAGCAACTTAGCGAACAGCTTATAGATTTCTGTCTTGGTCCCGACATCGACACCGACGGTGGGCTCATCAAAAATGAAAAGCTGCGCCCCGTGATTGAGCCATTTACCAACAACAACTTTCTGCTGGTTGCCACCCGATAAGCTTGACGCTGGGGCATCACGCGAAGCCGTTTTGATTCGCATGTCCGCGATCTGCCGATCGGCGGCGGCGCTCTCGGAAGAGGAGCTGATCATTATGCCCTTGGTCAACCGTTTGTAAATCGGCAGATTTACGTTTAGACACACGCCTAAGTTCAGGCAGAGACCCTGATCGCGCCGGCTTTCCGGAACGAGCGCGATACCGAGTTTAAGGGCATCCTTCTCCTTCGAGATATCGACAGGCTGATTACGCCAATAGATTTGGCCGGCCTTTCTGGGAAATCGGCCAAAGACGCTTTGAACAAACTCGCTGCGGCCCGCTCCAACTAGCCCGTAAAGGCCGATGACTTCCCCCGCCCTTACTTTTACCGAGACACCCTCGAATCCTCTACCCGAAAGGCCCTCTGTCCGGAAAATCTCTGCACCGAAAGGGATGCGCTCTTTGTAGTGAATCTGGTCAATCGACCGCGCAATCATCCCAGTGATTAGCTTCTCTTCGTTTGTCTCCGAGACGCGCTGGGTCGACACCCATTGGCCGTCTCTCAGGATTGTCACACGGTCGGCCAGCTGAAACACCTCTTCCAATCGATGCGAGATATAGACTAGTGTCACTCCTTTCTCTTTCAGGCGACGGATCAGTGCGAAGAGCTGTGCTGTTTCCTGGCGCGTTAGATAGGCCGTCGGTTCGTCAAAGATCAGAAAACGTGTTCCGCGGATCGCTGCGCGTGCCGTCGCCACCAGCTGCTGCTGGCCTATTGTAAGATCAGAGAGCAGCGCCCCTGCTGCGATCTTGAATCCGAGATCGTCCAGAATCTTCTGCGCTTCGCGCTGCATTTGGACATGTTGGAGCAACCCGGTGCGTACCTTTTCGTCGCCGAGAAAGAGATTAGCGGCTACCGTAAGATGGGGACATAGCACAACCTCCTGATGCACTGCGTTAATACCGAGGTTGATTGCCTCATGAGGCGTTGCCAGTGCCACCGGTCGGCCTTCCCAAAAGATTTCGCCTTTGGAACGAATGTGTACTCCGGTGAGTAGCTTGATAAGCGTCGATTTGCCCGCACCATTTTCGCCGACGATCGCGTGAATCTCGCCCGCTTCGAACTCAAGATTAACGTTCTTAAGTGCGTGCGTCGCTCCGAAGCGCTTATCCAGGCCCTTAAGGACCAGAAGAGGCTCAGCACGGGTCGCTGCGCCTCCATCGACATTACTGCCGCCTTGTTCCGCTGGATTCATTTACTGGTTGGCGGATATGAGCCGTTCGAGCGCCAAAGTTTGTCGACGCCTGGGTTATTTGATCTTGGGGCTCAGTAGCTCCTGCGATCGAGGGGTATTCATGTTTTCTTTGGTGATCACGTTGACGCCGGTGTCCACTGTCGCCGGTACCTTTTCACCCTTTGACGCGGCAAAAGCGGTTTTGACTCCCTCATATCCCATGCGGAACGGATCCTGTACGATCAAGGCTGCGATTGTTCCGTCGCCGAGAAACTTCACCAGTTTGTCATCCGAATCGAAAGCAACCAGTTTGATTTTGTCGGCAGCCTTATTCTCGGCAACAGCCTGGCCGGCCCCTTGACCCATGATGAGGTTCGACGCGAAGACACCTCGCAGGTCCGGGCTGGCGGTAATCAAGTCGGTCATGATGTTTAACCCGGTGGTAGCCATACCGTCGGCAACCTTGTCGGCGACCAGCTTCAGACCGGGGTACTTAGCAGCTAACTCCTCCTTGAAGCCCTTGGCGCGTTGGTCTAATGATCCGACGCCTGGAATAGAAGTGATCAGTGCGACGTCTCCCTCCTCCTTGCCGTACTTGGCCTTTATAGCTGCGGCAAGCGCGTCAGCAGCGGCCCGACCACCCTGCACGTTGTCGGTTTGGAGAAACGACGTGAATGCTTTGGAATCTGCGGCTGAGTCGATACCGATCACTTTTACTTTCTTAGCCGCTTCATCGATCGGTTTGCCAAGGGCAGCAAATTGAGTAGGTGAGATTACAACTGCGACAGGGTTTTGCGAAACCGCGTTCTCCAGAATTCCGATTTGTCCGTTAATATCGGATTCAGATTGGGCACCGAGCTCTGGCACATTTACATCAAGCTCTTTTCCTGCTTTGCGCGCTCCCGCCAGCACAATCTGCCAAAAGTTGGAGGTGGTGTCCTTTACGATAATTGGGATTGTCGGCTTATCAGCAGCCGGGGCCGTTTGAACCGCGCCGGCGAAACAGCTTATGCCGAGTAAACAGAGAACAATTTGACGACTGAGTAGTGACCTGAAGGGTTTCATCTGAGGGGTATTTTCGCTGTTGGGTAAAACAGACGCCGCAGAATTTTAGGACTTCACCCGGTGGGGCGGCGTTTCCCGCACAGGATTCAATGTGTCAAAACTATTCCTGCCATGAGCGGGCCGTCTCCGTCCAGCACAAAAGAGTAAACATTTACATCAGGATCGCAGCTGTAGGGCGGCAGAGCTTGTCCCGCCACAGCCTTGGCGGAGGAGGACCGTGCCGCAAGCATCTATCGTGCGTTGGGTATCGGCGGCAGGGTCCCCCCTCCCCAAGGCTGTGGCGGTGGCAAGCTCTGCCGCCCTACAGTATCGCCGCTACCACCAGCGAAACTGGCTCAGAACAGCGTAAGCCAGGATTAATGTAACGGTCACCATCAGAAAAAACGTCACGCCGATCAGGACGCAGACAAATGTCCAGTCCTCTTTGGTAACCGGCTTTCCCTGGCCAGCATACCGTTGCAGGATCTTATAATTCCGAATATTCGGTTTGTACCAGAGAACGAAAGCGTCACCGAGGAACGGGATCATCCCGACCACGCCGTTGATTAGGATGTTCAGCGCCATCCGGACCATGGCGATTTTCGGCAACCGGTGCTGGACGCTGCGATAAAGCAATGCTGCCGACATGAGCGAAGTAGCATGATCGCCAACAAACGGCACTAGCCCGATAATCGGCTCAAATCCAAATCGGATCCGCGTTCCCGGAACCGCAAAGATGGTATCGAGAAGCCGGGCGGCAAACGCGATAAACGGATCGGGTTCACCAGGCCGCGAACCTGCCGGTCTCGGCTCCTTCCCTTCAGGCGGCAACACCTCGACCTCAACGAAATTTCCGCGCTCTTCACGCATGGTCGGTCAACAGTCGGCCGTCTACGGTCGATAGTCTATAGATTTCAGTGCATGGGGGTCCAAAGGGTCTCATACGTGCTCGAAAGTCACGACAAAGTCGTGACCCTACCCGCGATAGACCAAGATCCAGGACTGGTAGGGTCACGACTTTGTCGTGACTTTCGAGCGTCTATCCAACCCACGACTCCCCAATACTCTCGATAGGCTTCAATCGCGACCTCAGCCAACCGGTCGCGCTGTAGGGCGGCAGGACTTCGACGGTGAGCTCAGTCGAACCGCCTCTACCGCCAAAACCCAGCGCGTTGAAACTCATCAACGGAAGACGGTTGACGGTTAACGGCGCGGCTGAAGGCCGCGCCCACCGGCAGCGCCTAGCCCGGAATCTCCCGCAACATCTGTGCGTTGGTCGGGAACTTTTTCAGGAACGAAAGCAGTCGCTCAATCGCTTCCGGCGGTCTGTGACCGGCTAGCCCACGCCGGATAGTGTTGATCTTCTCAAGGTCATGCGCCGGCAGTAACAGTTCTTCTCGGCGTGTACCCGATTTGAAAATGTCGATAGCCGGGAAGACTCGTTGATCGCTGATCTGGCGATCCAGCACCATTTCCATATTACCGGTTCCTTTGAACTCCTGGAAAATGAGTTCATCCATTCTGGATCCGGTCTCGATAAGCGCCGTCGCCATGATAGTAAGCGAGCCGGCCTCTTCCGTGTTCCGGGCAGCCGCGAACAACTTACGCGGGATCTCCATCGCACGAGAATCCATACCGCCGCTCATCGTTCGTCCCCCACCGGTAATGGCGTTATTGAACGCGCGTCCGATTCGAGTGAGCGAATCCATCAGTACAAACACATCTTTGCCCGCCTCGACCAGCCGCCTTGCGCGCTCGATTGCAAGCTGGGCGATGCGCGTATGGCTCTTGAGATCGCTGTCATTCGAGCTGGCCATAATATCGGCTTCAGGAACCGTTCGCCGGATCTCGGTAACTTCCTCCGGCCGCTCGTCCACCAGCAGTATGATCAGCTTCATCTCTGGATGATTCTTCACAACGGCGCTGCCGATATGCTGCAGAAACGTCGTCTTACCGGTTCGCGGCGGCGCAACAATCAGCCCTCGCTGCCCTTTGCCGATAGGAGTCATCAGGTCCATCACACGCGTGGTATAACGGTCCGGCACAGTTTCCAACCGAATCCGTTCAAGCGGGTTGATCGAGGTCAGTTCCTCAAAGACCGGAAGATTACGATATTGCTCCGGATCCTCGCCGTTGATCAGCACTAGTTTAAATAGTTGCGGACCACGACCGCCGCGCCGGATTTCACCTTTGATCCATAGGCCGTCGCGTAGCGCGTGTTTCCGAACAACCTCGGGCGTCACAAAGATGTCCTGAGGCGATTGAACATAGTTCCGCTTTGGATCGCGCAGAAAGCCAAATCCTTTTCCTGATACTTCAACAAGGCCTTCGCCAAAGACCGGCTCATACCGCGGAACTTCAACAACCGGTACGGCTTCAGCCGTCCGCTCAGGCGGCGCCGCCTGGCCCGTATTGTTTCCCCCGCTCATTGGTTCGACGGTCTCAGCCTCTTCTGCTGGCCGATAAACTTCAGTTGTCGGCTCCGCCTGCTTTGCCGCCATCTCCCCCACCTCAGGTTCGTCGGTCGTAACAGCAGTTTTGGTCGCCGCTTGCGCTGGCTGATCAGCCGCTTCGCCGTTGCTTACATCCGCGCTCTTTTTCGTTTTTCTCGGCCCGGTTTTTTTGCCTGCTTTTCGCGAAACGGATTTCGTCCGCCGAGGTTTAGATTCTTCCTCGTCCGCTTCATGCAACAAAGCAGGATGCTCGTTTGTTTCGTCTGCCATAACTTCGAAAAATAATTGTGTTGTCCGACTATTAATGCGTTGTCAGCTTGGCCAGGAGGTCGTCGGAGATGTCAAAATTGCTGTAGACGTTTTGGACGTCGTCGTTCTCCTCCAGCGCATCATAGAGTCTCAAGACCTGGCTGGCTGTAGTTGCGTCCGTAACCGGAACAGTCGTGTCAGGTACAAAGGTCAACTTCTGAACTTCTACTTGGATGCCAGCGTTCTTAATCGCTTCGCCGACCTGATACAATCTGTCATGAGGCGTTGTCACCAGGTAGACATCCTCATCCAGTATCAGGTCCTCGGCTCCAGCATCCAGAGCGATCTCCAGAAGTTTGTCCTCTTCGGTTCCATTCTTAGAGACCGTGATTTGTCCTTTTCGTTTAAACATATAAGAAACCGCTCCTGACGCTGCCAGATGGCC
>JBPYFC010000101.1:0-3559 GCA_051984705.1 Chthoniobacterales bacterium
GCAACGCTGCTACCGATCAAGGCGCCTTTTTGCCAAACCTGTTCACGACCGTTTGAGGGGGTAATTGATGGGCTTTTCGACTGTCCCAATTGCGAAGATTGGCAACCAGCGTTTCGCTGCGCAGTCTCGGCTTATCTGGCTCGCGGAACCATGCGCGAGCTTGTGCACCAATTCAAGTACAATGGCCACTTCTACCTGCGCAGTTTGCTGGCGGAGTTTTTGGTCGAGGCTGTCAACGACGATCGGATTCAGGCACTGCCGATAGACGCCTTTGTTCCGGTGCCGCTACACCCGACTCGGCGGAGGGAACGAGGATTCAATCAGGCGGAAGCGCTGGCCCAAGTCTTGTCCCGCAGGGTCCAGATCCCGGTTTGGAATATCCTGGTGCGTCGTGTTTATACCAGCACACAAACACGATTCGATCGAATCGACCGCATGGAGAACTTGCGTAACGCCTTTAGTCTGAGCCAAAATAGGTCCATGCGTGGAAAACACTTGGTGCTGGTTGATGACGTTCTGACGACAGGAGCTACTCTCGACAACTGTGCCAAGACGCTTTTAGCCAACGGGGCGGAATCGGTTCGCGCCATCACCCTAGCTCGCGGTTAGCCTCGCCAGGAACCAACATGCCAATCTTTCAGAAACCGTCGCTGAAACTGTCGGCCAACAAGAAAAAAGAAATGCCCGAAGGACTCTGGCAAAAATGCCCCGACTGCGGTGAGGTGATCCATACCCTGGAGCTCGAAAAGAATCTGCGAGTATGCCCAAAGTGCGATTACCATTTCACCCTGTCGGCAAAAGAGCGGATCGCTAACTTGATCGACCAAGGAACGTTTCAGGAATTTGATTCGAACATGCTTTCTGTCGACGTCCTGAATTTTCGAGGTGTCGCCAGCTACACAGATCGACTCAAAAGCTACCAGGAAAAAACTGGACTCAAAGACGCGGTTCTAACTGGATTCGGAGACTTGGACGGAAAACGGATCGCAATCGCAGCAATGGACTTCAATTTTCTCGCAGCCACAATGGGCTCGGTTGTCGGCGAAAAAATCACTCGATTGATTGAGGCTGGCACGAAAGATAAAAGGCCTGTCATTATCGTTTGCACTTCAGGCGGAGCACGGATGTACGAAGGAATGTTGAGCTTGATGCAGATGGCCAAAACGAGCGGTGCCCTCGCCCGTCACGCTACGGCAGGATTGCTTTACATTTCGGTTTTGACCCACCCTACCACCGCCGGAGTAATGGCGAGCTTTGCTTCGCTCGGCGACCTCATATTCGCTGAACCGCGCTGTATGATCGGATTCGCCGGACCTCGCGTAATCCGGGAAACAACACATCAAGATTTGCCTGCCGGTTTTCAAACCGCCGAATTTCTCGAGGAACGCGGGCTCATTGACCGAATCGTCCACCGCAAAGACCTGCGTTCAATGCTGGCATCAGCACTGACCTATCTCACATCGGCGACATCCCGTTAGATCTGACGTAACGTGACTTATACCGCCGCGATCGAGTGGCTCTTTGGCACTCAGGATTCTGGAATCAAGCTCGGGCTCGACAACGTGCGTCGCCTCTTGGCCGCTTTGGCCGATCCGCAGGCAAAACTCCGGTGCATTCATGTCGCAGGAACCAATGGCAAAGGCTCGGTCTGCGCTTTTCTCGACTCTATCGCGCGCTCTCTCGGCATTAGAACCGGCTTGTTTACCTCGCCTCACCTGGTGCGATTCAACGAACGAATCCAGATCGATGGTGTCCCTATTCAGGATGAGGCAGTCGCCTCCGGCATCGAACGGATCCGCGCATTAATCGAACCTGAGCATCATCCAACGTTTTTTGAGATCACCACTGCTCTGGCGTTTGACCATTTCCAAAAGGAGAGAGTCGAGCTGGCAATCATCGAAACAGGTCTGGGAGGTCGCCTGGATGCAACAAACGTTGTCATCCCTCTGGTATCGATTTTGACCTCGATCGATCTCGATCACCAGCAGATCCTCGGTGATACCCTGGCAGAAATCGCCGGAGAGAAAGCGGCCATTATTAAGCCTCGTACCCATGTCGTCTCAGGACCGCAATATCCGGAGGTCCGGGCAGTCATTGATGCGGTGGCGACCGAACGTTCTGCTCCGCTCGAGTACGTCACATTGCCCATCGAACGCCAGCCAATCGGTTTGGCCGGATCTCATCAAAGAATCAACGCGGCGATCGCCTTAGCAGCGCTTCGAAACGCCGGTGTTCAAATTAATGAGCCGGGTGTTTCCAAAGGGCTGGCCAATGTTTCCTGGCCCGGACGATTCCAACGTTTAGGCGACCGAATCGTTCTCGATGGCGCCCATAACCCTTCCGCGATCGACCGACTCGTGACAACTTGGAAAGAACAAATGGGTAGCGTGCATCCGACGATCGTTTTCGGCGGTCTTCGCGACAAGAATCTTCTCACGATGAGTAGATCGCTCACCGAAATCGCGCACCGTTTCTTCGCCGCACCGGTCCAGAATCGAAGGGCAATGCCGCCAGACGAACTCCGCTCTTTGCTGCCTGCGGGAACGGTATCATTTGAGTCATTAGCGGATGCGCTCTCAGCCGCCCAAAAATTCCCGGAACCGATTCTCGTCACCGGGTCACTTTTCCTCGTGGGCGAAGCGTTGTCGCTACTACAGCCATCGCGGGGTCAATTGCAGCGGAGCAATCAGTAGAGTTGCGTTACACCCAACGCCCAAGCCTCCGGCTTGACCGTGGGTTGACCTTCCAGGTCGACGTAGGCGTCGCAGCGATTCCGATGGATCACGATCCAAGATCAATTCGCACCTCTGGCCGACTGATCCGCGGATGATTCTGAATATATCGTTCGATTCTCTCCAGCTGTTCTGGTCCGCGGACGATATGATCAAATGATTCGTGCTGCCACACTTGACCCGTGCGCTTGAATATTGTGTTGATTTGTTTCGCCGAATAACTCTTCCAAGAGTGAAGAATCGCGTCGATAAGATGATCTCCTATCGGCGCAACCAAGACATGAACATGATTTGGCATGATTACCCATTTGCCGAGGGCGTATCGTTTGTTTTCGAAAAATCTTAGGACGTTCTCCATGGCTTGATGCGCCTTCGGTGCGCCCAGAAAGCACGCGCCGCAGCCTGCATCGAGCCACCTATGGATCTTGCGGGTGAAACGTTTTGTATATTCTTCGGCGTCCTCAGGTGTTAACGGTTCCGGATGCACCTTCCTCCAGGTCGCTATTTCATCCTTCAATGCCTGCAGTTTGACTGATGGAAGCGAATCGTAGAGCCGGAAGGTGATGAAGTGCAAGGCTCCACTTTGACTCCAATGAGGCAACGATCGTCGGTACTTCTGGATCGAGTGATCTGAATTGTAGAACTGCATATTGTAACTGTGTATATAGATGTTATTTTATTCAGCGCAGAAGAGCTTTTCAAGCTTGATAGTTCGTCGACCTGGAAGGTCAACCCACGGTCAAGCCGGAGGCTTGGGACTTAATCTCGAACAAGCAACGCTGACCCCTAAACTCACTAAACAATGCCGAACTCCATGACCATCTCGA
>JBPYFC010000102.1:0-5105 GCA_051984705.1 Chthoniobacterales bacterium
GTAATGCAAGTAGAGAAACCGGCGCTAGTGAGACTCTTGGCCGAGGATGCCACGGCAGTGTTAGTCGACGCAAGGGATAGCGGGAATCTCACCTCTCAGCTTCGGAACTCGAGACCAATACCCTTGCATGATGCTGCTAAGGCCAAAGACGACGGACGTCTGCCCATGGCCGATCACAACACGCGTATATTGGTAGTGGGCGATAGCGGTGCTCAAGCCCGCGCCGTCGCGGAAGCTATCGCTCGTGACGCCTTCCACAATGTCGCTTTCTTCGATGGCTCAATCGCCGATCTAACGGAGCTCTACCAAAACCGATTCTGAAGAACTCTTAAGGATATTTTCAGTAACGTTCTGACTGAGATAACCTTGTAAGTGTTTGCTCGGGCTCAGGACCTCTTCCAGGTGAAGCCTGCATAGCTCAGGTAGGCCCCAATAAGAAGGCTGATCCCCGCAAACAGGAAGTAGTTTTGCTCAAAACGGATTGCCCTGATGAAGTTAAGGACTGCCTCAGGAGAAATGAAGAGGAGTACGATGCTTCTGACTAGTGCAACCCAGCCTATCAGTGTAACAATAACCGGCAGGAGCCCTCCCGACCACACAGTATGACCCAATACCATGGCCAAGCCCCCAAGTAATCCGAGTATTTCAACGAGGAAGAGCACTGGATGGTTTTGGATGAGGTTGTTGATGATGTCCAGCATTAGCGGTTTTTGCGCCATCATTGATAAAGATTCGATGATAAGGAAAAGGCCTAAAAAACGGGCAAGAAAAGGAGTCAGTTTCATTGCTTAATGGCTCTGCCGAGACCGAGTGCTGTCAAATCCGAACGGAAAACCATCCCTTCCCTTCACGGCACGGCCGGCCGGCCCTGTTTGTGATCGCTGCCGTCAACGCGAACGACATCTGGGCCTTCGGGCTGCAACTCAAAGGTCCGTTCGGCGAACACTGGGACGGCACGAGTTGGAGCATTGTCCCACTCCCTAGCGGAGTTAGTGTAATCGCCGGAGCGACGGCCCTCACCGATGGGACAATCGTGGCGGTCGGCGAAGGGACGAACGGCTCGGCGGTGATCCTGCACAATTGACTTGGTGGGAGGCAATGGGGAGCCAATCGCTGCCGCGGAGCCTCAGCCCCTCGAGCAGCGGATTTAGGCGGGAGTTGTCTCCGATCTCATCAAAGAAAAAGCGTACCTGATCGGCTTCGCGAATCAGGCTGCGAGAACCCCCGCGTCTGGCTCCCGTAAAAGTTCCGTCTTGATAACCGAAAGTTGCTTTTGCGTGTCCGGGGCATAACCTGTTGGTGAGGTTGTAAAAGAACGATGCCCCCCATGAACAAAGGTGTGGCCTTCCGGCCTCAAGGCGAACGGCCACGTTTCGTCGAGAGTTCTTTTCGACTCGTCTCCCATGTTTCTACCCAGATCTCTATTTTATGAAAGCGGCTGTCCTTCATCAATATGACACAAAGCTAAAAAACTCGGACTTCGTTGTTTGGGAAGAAGTACCGGAACCCAAATTAAAAGGGGATACCGAAGTTCTCATTCGGATTGGAGGTGCCGGTGTATGCCGGACCGATCTGCATATCATCGAGGGCATCTGGCGCGAAAAGGTCAATGTCCAGTTGCCGTACGTAATGGGACATGAAAACGCGGGTTGGGTAGAGGAGGTAGGACGCGGAGTCGAAGGCTTTAAAAAGGGCGACCCGGTCATCTGTCACCCTCTCAATGTAAATTGTACGGCTCTAGCGGCCCGCCGCGGTCACGATATGCATGTGGAAGGGAGCGAGTTCCCCGGGATCTCAACCAATGGGGGCTACGCCGAACTGTTGCGCACGGGTGCAAGTTCGCTCATTAAATTGCCCCAGACTTTGGCCCCCAAAGATGTTGCTCCGCACGCCGACGCGGGACTGACCGCATACCACGTGGCCAAAAAAGCAGCCGGCCACCTGCTGCCCGGGGAGCGCGTGGTTGTAATCGGTGTCGGCGGTTTAGGGCATATCGGAATACAGGTCTTGAGCGCACTTTGTCCGGCCGACATAATCGCGGTCGATCGCTCGGAATTGGCGCTCGGCTTGGCAAAAGAGTGCGGTGCTCATCACTTGGTTAAAGCCGATGAAAACCAGGTGGAAGCCGTGCGAGATTTGACTCACGGGAAAGGCGCCGAAGCAGTGATCGATTTTGTCGGCGAAGGTAATGCGATCGCTAACGGCCTGGCCATGACCCGCAACAATGGCGCCTATTATATTGTCGGCTACGGCGGTGAAATCAGAATTTCGGCTATCGATATGATCACCACGGAACGCAGGATCATCGGCAACCTGGTAGGAAACTACGCCGAGTTAGTAGAGCTAATGGAGTTAGCTAATCGAGGGAAGGTCAATCTAGCCACAAAGCAATATCGTTTGAACGAAGCCAATCAGGCGCTGCACGACCTTAACAATGGAACAGTCAAAGGCCGTGCAGTCTTAATACCTTAACATCCAACCAGCAGAAGCCCCCCAACTATGTTTACTACCAAATCCGGCGATAATATCTTCGTTATCGACACTCACACGCATTTGTGGGACGGAAGTCCAGCGAACCAGAAGAATATTCACGGGAAACAGTTTATCGACTGTTTTTACGATTATCATCATCTCGGCCCAGATGCTTATATCTGGCCCAAAGAAAAATTCGAAAGATACACCGAAGAAGATTTCGTCAAAGATGTGTTCGAACAAGGCTATGCCGACATGGCAATCTTCAATCCTCAGTACCTCGGTGACTTTTATTACGAAGGATTTTCCAATCTGAAAAGAAACGAGGCATTCCGGCAACAACATCCGGATCGTATGATCGCCAACGGGTTTTGGGACCCGCGCAACGGAGACAATGGTCTGGAGCAACTGGAACAGGATGCCAAAACCTATAACTGGAAAGGGGTAAAGCTCTATACGGCCGAGTGGAAAGGTGACTCCAAGGGATGGAAACTGACCGATCCTTGGGCTTACCGGTACTTGGAGAAGTCCCAGGAACTAGGAATCAAGAATCTCCACATACACAAAGGGCCCACCATTCGCCCACTGAATAAGGATGCGTTCAATGTGGAGGATGTCGACGAAGCGGCAACAGCTTTCCCCGATCTCAACTTCATTATTGAACACGTCGGGCTGCCGCGCCTGGAAGATTTTTGCTACATTGCCGCCCAGGAACCGAACGTCTATGCCGGTCTGGCCGTTGTGACCGCATTGATACATAAGCGGCCACATTATTTCGGTGAAATAATCGGTGAACTCCTCTTTTGGTTAGGTTCGGACAGAATTCTGTACGGCAGCGACTACGCTATCTGGAGCCCGAAATGGATTGTGGAAGAATTTATGAATTTCGAGCTACCGGCTGACGTGGCAGCCGAAACCGGTCAGTCGCTTACGCTGGAGATTCGGCGAAAGATCATGGGAGAAAACGCCGCCCGTCTTTATAATATCGATATCGCGGAACGATGTAAGAAACTTGGTTTACCGGCAATTGGTAAAGCCGAGGCACCGGCCGTTGCTTGAGCCTTCTTTCATAAGCAGAAGCGATGGTTCAGAATAGCCGAACGCAGCAGGTATGGGCCGCTCTCGGATCCGTTACCGATCCGGAAATTGACGAATCGGTAACGTCCCTGGAATTCATCACTTCGGTGCGGATCGAGTCTGGGAACCGGGTTCATATCGAATTCCGGCTCCCAACGTACTGGTGCGCTCCGAATTTCGCATTCCTGATGGCCAGCGATATGCGTGATGCAGTCGCTGAACTACCTTGGGTGGAAAACGTGACAGTCGGACTGCTCGATCATTTCAGTGCAGAAATGATCAACCGCAGCGTTGCGCTCCGACAAGATTTCCGAGACGCCTTTCCCGGTGAAACCGATGATGACCTAGGCGAAATACGAAAGAAATTTCTCGGCAAAGCGTTCGAGCGACGGCAAGAGCTGTTGCTCCGCCATCTAATGGCAAACGGTTATCGACCTGCCTGGATCACGCGGATCAGCCTGCATGAGCTAATGGAGCTACCGCTGAACAACGAAGGCGCAGCGTTGCGGAAGCTCTATCTTTTTATCTGGAGAAAAGTCCACCGCGACCGGACCGATGAACACTTGGCGTTCACCGCCGTCGACGGGGCTCCATTGGATCCAGACACGTTCCCGATGTACCTGCGAAAGCTTGCAGGTGTACGTCGCAACGCCGAGTTCAACGGCTTCATCTGCCGTTCATTGCTCGCCTCGCGGAATAAATCGAGCGGGATCGAGCGGGATCGAGCGGCATCGAGCGGGATCGGATAGGCTGAGAGAGAAAAAAGGAATTTCGAAGCTCGAATTTCGAATCTCGAAGCTCAAATTTCGAATGGAGGCTTTCCTTCGAGCTTCTAGCTTCGAGCTTCTAGATTGCTTCCCACCTCGCCTTTCAGTTGCCAGCTTGGTATCAATAAACCTTGCCAGCCCCATTTTCTGCGCAGCTTGTTAACTTAGACAGTGTTGACCATGAGTTCCCTTGCAATCCGTTTGATCGTTTTTGCCTGCATCTTCGGAGCTGCGCTCCTCGGTCTGTTTCTTCGCAGCGTTCTTCCCGAGAAGCACTTGAGAGCTGATTCGAAAGATGCTGTAAGACTGGGGATGGGAATGATCGCCACGATGGCTGCTCTTGTGCTGGGTCTGCTTGTCGCCTCGGCCAAGAATTTCTATGACACGCAAAGCAGTGAGCTGACCCAGCTCTCCGCCAACGTCATCCTACTTGACCGCGTCCTGGCACACTACGGGCCAGAGACGAAGGAAGCCCGTGATTTGCTGCGCGGCGCCGTGGCCCGCACCCTCGATCTGATGTGGCACCGAGACCTTAGCCTGAGAACCCTCCCCCTGGCGTCTCGGCGTGACTCTCATATGGCACCGACGGCAGGCGGCGAAATTCTCTATGACAAAATTCAGGCGCTGTCCCCCACGACCGATGTTCAACGGACGCTCCAGGCCCAGGCGTCAAGTATGGCGGTTGAACTCGGAAAACTGCGCTGGCTAATGTTCGAACAGGGAACCACTGGTATCTCCCTGCCATTACTGGCCGTGCTGATTTTCTGGCTTGCCATTGTTTTCACCAGC
>JBPYFC010000103.1:0-7271 GCA_051984705.1 Chthoniobacterales bacterium
GAATCTTTATAGCACCACAAAAAACGCGGTGTTCTGTGCTGATAACTGTGTTGTTCCTTATGTACCCGACTATCTCTCCCTTTCCGGTTTTCATGTGTTGGCGGAGCAGGTTGCCGAGCTGGGGCAGAAATTTTCCGGTCATCTGCCGGGCAGACGGAAACCGAACATAGGTGCGCTGATCGTGAGCCATTACCGGCAGACAGGAAACGTCTTTCGTCTGGCAATTAACGAGTTGGAAATTTCTATGGCGAATCTGCAGGCGATCGGTCTTCTGAGCGAGGACGCTGTCCTGCTGGAGCCGTATGTGCGCCATTGTGTGAGGGTTGCTGAATCGACTAGCGAACATTTGCCGGTCATTCTCTATGCGCCGGGAAGTATTGGTGCACAGGACTACAGCGATCTGACTCAGAATGTTCTAAACCATTTTGATTCAACAAAATGAACTATACCGATCTCGCGACACATCTCCTCGACCTGGGAGAACGATTGCAGAAGCACTCGCGCAAGATTGAAGGTGATAAGGTCGGACGATCCGCGAAAAAACTCGCGCAAGCAGTAGAACGATTCGAAGACACGCTGGAGAGTTTTCTTGCCAGCCGCAAGTCCGGAGAGCTTTTGTTGGAAACAATGCTGCGGTCGCCATCGGCAAAGCGGCACCTGACTGTTGAGCTTCTGAAAAGAGGGCTGCGGGAAGTCGCGGGAAAGAGATTGCAAGCGGACGAGCTTAGCGCGGCGAGGAAAGAATTTGTGGAAGTGCTGCACGCAAACGAGAAGGGTAGCCAAGGAGGTAAGTTTTTGCAGGCAGCCTTTGAAGAGGCTGCTTGCGTGGAGCCAGGCGGGAAGGATAAAGCGTCCCTCCAACACGAGTTCGTGAGACTGGGCGGGCTAAGCGACGAGGAGTACGAGAAGGAGATTGGGAAGCGGACATTTGGCGAGTTACGACGGCTCGCGTCGACCAATGGAATCAAGTTTACAGATAAGACCAGCAAACAACGCTTGATGGCTCTCATTCGGCGCTTTTCGACCCGCGCCGCAGTGAATATTTCTTTTGATGAATAGCGTCCTGTCCTCGAAATAACAGGATGCAGGAAGACCTGGAGAAAGTGCTGTTCCGCGAGCCGGAAATCGCGAAGCGGTTGGATGAATTGGCTGCCCGGATCACGGAAGACTACCGCGGAAAAGATCTGACCGTGCTAGCGATTCTGAACGGAAGCCTGATTTTCATGGCTGATCTTCTGCGCCGGATTCCCTTGCCGATACAACTCGATTGTTTGCGGGTGAGGAGCTATCACGGAGGAACGGTCACCACCGGACAGGTGGAGTTTGATCGCTCAGCGTTGCCGGATCTGAAAGGGCGGCACGTATTGTTGTTGGATGACATTCTCGATAGCGGGCATACACTTGCGGCCATTGAGGAAGCAATTCGCATTGAAGGGAGACCGTGGAGCGTGAAGAGCTGCGTTCTGCTGAGAAAGCTGAAGGAACGAGCGATTCCGGTTGAAGCAGACTATATCGGATTCGATGTACCCGATCAGTTCGTTGTGGGCTATGGTCTGGATTATCAGGAGCGGTATCGAAACCTTCCATTGATCGGGGTTTTGAAACGGCAGGAGTCAGGAGCCGGGAGCCAGGAGTCAGCAGGATGAAGGTTTCTCTTCAATATTTTGCCCAGTTGCGGGATTTAGGCGGACCCGAGGTGATTGAACTGCCGGAAGGAAGCACCGTCGGCACGCTACTGCAGAAGGTTTTTGAATTGCAGCCAAAGCTAAAAGCTTGGGATCGACAGATCCGTGCAGCGGCAGGAACGGACTGGGTTTCTAGAGATCACGTGATTGCGCCGGGAGAAATCATTTCGCTGATGCCGCCCGTTCAGGGTGGATGATTGTGCTTCTGAGCTTCTTAGCCCTCTCTAGGAGAAAGCCAATTGCAGGTCTCTGCAGACCCAACGAACGGAAGGGTGTGTCAAAGAACGGATTTTTGGTAGCCTGCGGGGAATATCCATGACCCGTTTAGTCGCTCTGCTGATCTGCGTTGCAACGGCTGGCTATTGTCTGGCCAGGATTGGTGATACAGTTGACGAATCGATAAACCGATATGGAAAGCCAATCAATGCCGCAGGAGACACGGCTATGTTCGAAAGGCCCCCGTACTATGTCACGGTCCATCTTTCTGATGGAAAGACGGACGCCATCACATACGTGAAGAGCAAGAAGGGCGCGAACGGTGAGAGCGAGATGTCACCTGATGAGATCGATCGGTTGCTGGGTTTGAATTCGGATCGGCAATGGAAACAGACCGGCGCCAAGGAAGGCACGAAACAATGGGGACTACCAGACGGGTCGCTGTCAGCGGTTTATACGAAGGACAAGTTTCTGGTAATTACGACTGCTGATTATGAGCAGCGCTTAGCGAAAGAAGCGGCAGAAAAGAAAGCGGAGGAACAGAGAAAAGCGCAAGCGCAGCGACAGGCGGAAGAGGCGAAGAAAAAGAAAAGCCAGGAATCAGTGCATCCGCGGAAGAAGAAAAAGAAACGGCACGTCCATACCGAGTGAGCAGCTAGTCCCTGAAATTCTTGAACCCTAGTCCGACGCCGAAATCCTTTCCCCGCAAGAACTGGATGACGGCCTGCAGTTCGTCTTTTTTCTTGCCGGTGACACGCACTTGGCGGTCCTGCAACTGGCTCTGGACCTTAACGTTCAGGCCCTTAATTGCCTTAATGATCTCCTTCGCCTTCTCTCCCTCGAGTCCTTGTTTGATATGAAGTTCCTGTCGAGCGTGGCCTAAGGGCGAGATTGCTGGATCTTTGCGTTCAACGTTTCGTAGATCAATACCACGTTTGGCCAGCTTGCCGATAACGATCTCGACAAGCGATTTCAATCGTGGCGCGTCTTCCGCACTCAATTCAATGAGATTTGGGTTCGTAAGCTGGATAACAGCTTTACTGTCCTTGAGGTCGAAACGGGTAGTTAGTTCTTTTCTCGCCTGATTAATTGCGTTGTCGATCTCTTGTTTATCGACTTCTGAAACAACGTCGAAAGAGGGCATAGCTGACAATGCCATCAATGCCAACAATGCCAACAGCGCCGCCATCGGCGAAAGCTGATAAACAACGCAGGCCATGATCTGCTGGAGGGCGGACTGTCCGTCGCGGAACCCGGAACTCGAAACCCGGAACCCGGAACCCGGAACCCGGAACCCTATGCGCCTTCCAGCCTATCGTGAACGAACTTTGCAATCTGTAGTGGCGCAGGACGGTTCGAAAGGCGCGCAGAGAAGCTCCTTTCTCCGAGACTTCGGACCTGAATGATCTGATTGTCTTTCCAGACCCAGGCATCTGGATTGTATGGGCCGACGCGGCGGGGATCGCTCCAGAGATGGATGGAGAGAAGATTCGCGGTTAACCCAGCAGCGATATGCATCGGTCCGCTGTCCACACTGATGATAAATGCCGCGCGCCGCAGCAGCCAGATCAGCTCTTCCACACTCGTCTCATTTACGAGTGAGATAGCATTTCGATCCAGTCGCAAATCTTCATCCGATTTGCCGACGACGATCACTGGCAAAGGAGCTAACAACCTGCTTAGCCGAAACACTTCGTCACCGGTCAGCGATTTTCCGGTGCCGCGAGCAAACGGATGGAGAATTACGGCTCGAGCCGGGCACTCGAAATCGCGAATTGCTTTTCCTTCTGGCAATGGGAAAAGGGCTGGACCCGCAATCTCGGCCCCAGCGAGTTTCGCCAGCTCCAGATACCGATCAACGGCGTGTTGACGCGAATCGACGACTGCTGTCTCACTATAAAACCAGCGCGCTCCTTCGCGGGCATCGGATAAGCCTAAAATCCGACCTCCCTTTGAACTCCGAGCCATCCATGCGCTGCGCAGTAGACCTTGGAAATCGAGCACCAGGTCAGGCCTGAGCTCGGCTAATTGCCGGGACCAGGAAACAAATCGCAACGGTCCGGCCGGACCGCGAAAGTCTGATCGAGCGAATGCAATCACTGAATCGACATCAGCATTCTCAGTCAGCAGCGGTGCCCATTCTGAATTAACGAGCCACGAAATTTTCGACTTGGGAAATGTTTGTTTTAAGAAATTAACCGCCGGTAACGTATGAACAATGTCGCCAAGTGAGCTGGGCTTGATGATTAGTATTTTTTCCACGGGGAATCCGTGATCCGTAATCCCTAATCCGTAATCCGTAAACCGTGATACGCAGTCTGCGATCTGCTAGCCGGTTGAGCCGATACGGAATACGGTTTACGGATCACGGATTACGGATCACGCCTTTGCCCGTTACCGCCCAAGCGCTAGCCGATCAGCAAGTCGCGGGGGCAGCCCGCTGGCAAGGATTTTTTTCTGTGTAGTCGGCAAATCGTACGGCAACCGGCGGAGGCACACCGTTCTAGTCTCTGTCTCGAAGATAACGTACGCGGCACGCCAATCACCGTCTCGCGGTTGCCCCACGCTACCGACGTTAATGAAATACTGAGGCCCTGGAACCAGCGACAATTCCTCGTAGGGCATTCCTATCACTGAGTTTTCGTGCAAGTAGGCGCGAGGAACGTGTGTATGGCCGTAAAAGCAGATTTCCGTTTTTTGTTCGGAGAAACTGGCGGCAGCATTGAGTTGATTGAGCACGTAGTCCCAGCTAGGTGGATCAAACAGCGTTGCATGAACAATTGTGAAGCCATGTACTTCACAAACGTAAGGCAAGTCACTGAGCCACTGCTTTTCTTCGGCGGTCAACTGATCGCGTGTCCATTGAATCGCTAGCTCGGCAAGGGGATTCAGCGAATCGAGGACCGAGTCTGAGGATGAATATTCGTCATGGTTCCCTTTGACGACCGGGCACTTGAGCGATTGCACCAAGGACAAGCATTCCTTCGGATTCGCGTTGTAGCCGACCACGTCGCCGAGACAGACGTAATCTGTACAGCCCTGCTCACGAGCGTCCGCCAACACTGTTTGGAAGGCCTCAAGATTGGCGTGGATGTCGCCAAAGATCGCGAATCGCATCGGCGATATGGTCTACTGTTCGCCGTGTTCCGTCTACCGTTTTCCGCGCTTGGCGACACTTACAGCGTCGCCAGGCGCGTTCCCGTTCGACGGTTGACGGTTGACGGAAAACGGCTGCGCTGAAAGCACAGCTAGTGCCGGATCCCGAAGCCCTTTAAGCCAGGGGTGGGCTTAATATCATCGATTGTGATCCTATCGACATACCCTCGGAGATCGCTGTCGCGTATCGCTTGGAGGAACTCATCGATTTCTTCGGCTGCGCCCTGCACCTCCATCTGCACACGTCCGTCGATCAAATTCTCCACCCAGCCCACAACCTCAAAGCCGGTCGCGAGGTAGCGGACAGTATAACGAAAACCGACGCCCTGAACTCGGCCTTCATAGAAAACACGTTTGGCGATCATTCCTTACGATCCAGATTGATCTCGGTTGATCCATTCGAGGGCGACGCTCCGTCGTCGCCATCACGACGTGACAGCATAACACAACGGTGGACGGTTGGCCGAAGACGGTCGACGGGAAACGGAAGCCGTGAGCGGGCTGAAGGCCGGCTTACCGCTTCCAATCCAGAACACCCTTCTTAAGAGCGTATACGAATCCGACCATCAGGATCGTCAAGAATGCCAGCATGCTGCCGAAAATTATCCATGGTCCCGATTGGGCAACGAAATCGCGGTAAACGACCGCCCAGGGGTACATGAAGACGATTTCGATGTCGAACAGGATGAATAGCATCGCGACCAGGTAAAACTTTACGCTGAATCGCGGTTGCGGTTCCCCCTTGGCAATCATGCCACATTCATAAGGGGTATCTTTGGTCGCAGTTCGCGTGCCGGTGCGCCCAAGGACAACGCTGGCGACTAAAGCGACGCCAGCGAATCCTAGTGCGATTAACACTTGCAACAGGATTGGCAAATAATCCTGTACAATCATAAGAGAGTCCTTATCAGGACTTCGAAGCGATTTGAGCCAAGGTTACTGCGTTTGCTGCGGCCATCGCCGCCAGCGCTGAGACGTCGCCTTTGTAGCTTTTGCCGGTCTTTTTCACAACGCCTCGGGCTACCAAGTTTTGCAACTTTTCATACGCCCTTAAACGCAACATCTCTTCTCCGCCACTCGCAGCATTGCGTTGTCTTAAGTTCTCGTGCACTATCTCGAAAAGTTGCTTGAATTCAAACGATCTCTTCTGCGATAATACCGATACGAGTTCTTCTGTAACAAGGTCTGGGAGACGGCGGGAAAATGCGTTCTTCTTCTGGATAGCCATAGAGGGACGAATATAACACACAAAACTCACCTCGCGAGGGGAAATCAGATTTCGAGGCGCTTTCAACGCCTAGCTTTCCCGTCGACCGTCAACGGTCGACGTTCACCGTCTACGTTGGCTGCAAAACGGAAGACGGAAGACTGAGACCGAAGACCGAAGACAGAAGCGTCCAAGGCCTAATCAACTCTGGCTTTTAACCTGACCCAGCAGCGGATCTAGCCCCTCTCGAAACGTCTCGAATGTGGGTGTCCAACCAGCTTGGCGTAATTTTTGATTTGAGACGCGTTTGCTCGTCCATCCCCGCTTTTTGGTTGTATCTCTTGACCCAAACGGCGGCAAAGGGCGATCCAGCTGGTTGCAAACGTGACGGAACCAGTCGAGCTGACTAACGGGTTCGTCGTCGGTGACATTGTAGATACCCCGTAGACTCTTTTCGGCTAAGAAAAAGAGCGCGGATACAGCGTCATCGCGGTGAATCAGATTCATCAATCGTTCCCCTTCGCCCTCGATTACGGCCGTCTGATCGAGCAACTTTCGAAGCGGGACACAACGGTCGGGCCCGTAGATCCCGGCCAATCGTGCGACGGTTCCCTTTTGTTCCGAAACGATCTCTTCCGTTTCTCGAAGTATGAGGCCGGTTTCCCGAAGTGGCTCAGCCTGGCTGTTTTCGTCCACCCATGATCCATCGATCTGACCATAGACAGAGGTCGAGCTCACAAATATGAAGTGATTGACCGCGAGGGCGGTTAGGAGATTGCGTGTTGCACGGAGAAATATCGCTTCATACACCTGAGGACCTCGCCGGCCAGAACTTGCGCAGTGGATCACGATTTCGAAGGCCCGCGGTCGCAGTCTGTCGAGACTCGTCGTTACATCCAGTCCAAAGACCGGAAACGACTCAGAAGAGAGTCTTGCAGCCGATTCCTCGGAACCGGTGAGCCCAACGACTTGCCAGCCGTTCGTGCTGAAACGACGAGCAAGCGGAA
>JBPYFC010000104.1:0-4418 GCA_051984705.1 Chthoniobacterales bacterium
GCTGGTCTCGGGAGCCGGAACTCGTTTCTCCCTTCTATAGCATGGGCACTTAGATAGCTCCTGAATCTATCTACTGAACTTTTTCGCATGACACTATCCTCGCTTTCTCTTTGGCTTCTTGCCTAGCAAGCCATTCCTTTAAACGAACGACTACACACGGATTGCTGATTCCCAGCTGCCTGTTGGTTTGATTCTGCTCTCTTCCATGCTTGCACCGCGAATCTCCCGCTTGGCCGCGAAATCACCTCGCGCAGAGGCCCGGAGGAATGTAGAGGAAACAGAAATTCTACCTCTGCGTTCCTCTGCGGCCTCCGCGTGAGACAAAAACGAGCGTCTGCCAGTTGTCACCGGAGCGGCGCCAAACGCCATTGTGCAAGACATGATCGGGACTGGACAAATTTCGGTGGGCGTAGCCCGGTGCAGGTTCGTAAGCTCGCTAAAATGAAGAAGATTGAAGTAGTGGTTCATCCTTCACGATTGGGTACGGTCCGAACAGAGTTGGCGCGCCGCGGAATCAGCGGCCAGATCACGCTCACCGAAGTCCGGCATGGCGATATGCACAAACCGTTGGCTGCTTCAAACGAATCGGCCAATCAATTTGAGGAAAGAGTCAAACTCGAGCTAATCGTTCCTGACCGTCAAGTAGATAAGGCTGTGAGTGTTGTCTTGAGACACGCCGTGACGCGCAATGATGATGGTAGTGGTCAGGTCGCCTTGTTCGAGGTGAGCGAAGTTCTCCGAATAACCGATTCGGCATTGCCCCAGGACCAGTCAACTCGCGAAAACTAGGGAAACTTCCTAGCCTTCTTTAGGGCGCTCTCCTAAATGCCCTAGGGCCTGTTCTAGTCGGTTCCAGTCCCACTCCTAAATTGGTCGCGGCTTCCCACCAATTGTCGTTTTCTGACCTTCGCCGCACAATACATTGTCATGAACAAGCCAGCCCAAATCGTTGAGCGATTAGCCAACTCCGATGTTTACAAGCAGTACGAGCGGGCCTTCAACGAGGCTACGCAACTGCCGCTGAGCTTGCGGCCGGTCGAAACATGGCGTCTCGGCCTGGAAGGTAAGAAGTACGAAAACCCTTTCTGCGCGATGCTCGCCGGATGCAATCGTACCTGTGCTGCCTGCTTGGAGATGCAAAAAAGGATGGACGATACGCCCGGAGCGGGTTCAAAAACGGTGACCTGTTTCGCCGGGCTTTGCGATAGCGCGGTGCCAGTTGAAGTCGGAACAAGGGCGATCGGTTTTCTTCAGACCGGCCAGGTTGCCCTGCGAAAACCAACAGTCAGCCACTTCGCTAAGATCGTTAAGCAGCTGCAAGAATGGAATATTAAGGTCGATTTAGCAAAACTGGAAGAGGCCTACTATCATTCACGGCAGATGAGCGCTCAACAGTATGCGGGTACGGTCAAACTTTTAGAAGCGTTCTCAAAGCATTTAGCCCTCATCGCAAACGAAGTGATCGTGCAAGAGGAGGAGACCGAGTCACCTTTAATCCGGCGTGCGCGAGCCTACATTCAAGCCAACCAGGGCGACCCGATCGACTTGGCAAAGATTGCACAGGCGATGCATGTGAGTGTCTTCTATTTTTGTAAACTCTTTAAGAAAGCCACCGGACTGACGTTTACGGAATACTTGGGCAGAGTCCGCGTCGAAAAAGCCAAACAGCTTCTTTTGAATCCGCATCTACGCATCAGCGAAATTGCCTATGATGTCGGTTTTCAATCGCTTACTCACTTTAATCGCGTCTTCCGCCAGGTAACCGGCAAGTCCCCTTCGGCTTATCGCGAGGCAAAGTCGATCCGCCAAATGCTGAATTAAAGAAGCAATCCTCCGGATTGACCTTCCAGGTCGACTCATTGGCCGCCCACGACGTCGAGCCAGAGGCTCAACCCATCCGGCCGAAGCCGGACTAGAAGCTTCTTTCCCATCCCCGGATTGATCCTCGCTGATCTTCCAGATCGGCAGACAATCCACGACCATCTCTGACCAACCGATGGTGAGCCGATTCATCATGTTGGTTTAGCCTCTCTAAGCAAAGAAGGCGCTAAATCATGAGCAACCAATACGACGTTGTAGTTATCGGATCCGGCTCGGCGGGTCAGAAAGCTTGTCTGATCGCTCTAGACAAGGGTCTCCGCACTCTGCTGATCGAAAAGCGAGACTATCTGGGTGGCACGAGTTACCATACTGGCAGTCATGCTGTGCGGGCACTACGGGCCTGTGCCAATTTTCTGAAATACGTCGAAAAAAGCTCTAAATTCGGCGCCGCGACCGATGTTATCGAGGCCAACTGGACCCAGTGGTTGAGCGCGCAACGGCGGACCAGCAGCATATTGACAGCTGAATTCTCCCGAGCGATTGACCATGACAAACTAAAAGTTCGGTTCGGCCAGGCCACTATTACCGGATCGCATGCAATTACGATTCACGATCCTCGAAGTACAGGCGAGGAAGTCACAACCGACAATATAATAATCGCTACAGGCTCAAGACCGACGATTCCGAGTCAACCCGAATTTGGTCTCCTGAATAGCGACTCGCTCCTGCGGCGCCCGACCGTGCCGCACCATCTTTTCGTTGTGGGCGGTGGCTACATTGGTTGCGAGCTGGCCTCGATTTACCAGGCACTGGGAGTTCAGGTTACGCTGGCGGAAGCAAAGTCACGTCTTTTACCGAGTCTGGATCCGATTGCCGGTGAACGATTCGCTTACCTCTTGCGAAGGGACGGCGCTGACGTGCTTCTTAACGAGCCAATCAGTCTTGAAACAGTGACCCAGTCGAGGCCTGCGAGCTTTCGCTTGAGCACAGGTATTGTCATCCAGCCAGATATCACGCTGGCGGCAACCGGAAGAGTTCCAAACAGCGATAACCTGGGCCTGGAGTCAGTCGGCTTACCAAGCGGCGAGTGGATTCCCGTGAACGAGCGAATGCAAACCAAGGTAGATTCGATTTTCGCGATAGGTGACGTCAACGGGATTGCTTTATTGGACAGCGTGGCTGCCGCTCAGGCCCAAGTTGCGATGACGACCATCTTGGGATCGCACTCTCGATTCGACGAGCGCTGGTTCCCCCAATTTCTCCATACTGACCCGCCAATCGTAAGCATTGGATGGACAGAGGAAGAGGCCAGAACCGCAGGCCTCGATATCGAAGCTTTGTCCTGGACGGGATCGATGTTCACCGATGACGACCTTAGCACTGTCGAACAGGAACAGATAGCGCTGAAATGCGTCCTACAGGTTGATTCGAATCGATTACTCGGATGTATCGTGATCGGGTCACGCGCCGCAGAGATTGTTAACCTTGTTTCGACAGCTATGGCCAACGGCCAGACCGCACGGTACATCGCAAACCTTTCCGTCGTTCATCCAAGCGCTACAGAAGTGCTAGTGGACATGTTGCGGAATCATTTCGACCGCCCCGCCCTCGTCTGACATCTAACCAGGTGCGGCTGCGGGACTCTCGTGCCGAGCGCAACCGAAAACGGAAAACGGAAAACCGAAAACCCGCGCCATTAGTCCGCGGCTTCGTCGCTCAGCGCCACCCTGCAGTCAATGCTCCATTTGTTTACAGGCGCACCTTACGCAGAGTTCCAATCAACGCTTCTGAGGCGCTGGGCTGAACCAACGCCATTTCACAAAGGTTCTCGACAGTCAGACCAGCTTTCATCGCAATTGCTGCGATATTTACGAGTACCGGTGCATGATCTCCAGCAACCAAACAACCCAGCAAATGATGGGTCTTTGCGTCGATAATGATCTTTATAAACGTGTGTTCTGGATCGACTACACTCTGCTTACTATCCGACGCGATAGAAATCTGATCCGAGACAGCCAAGTATTCGATCTGCTCCGCCATCGCTTCAGACTCGGACCATCCCACAGAAGCCAAACAAGGCTCGGTATGAACGCAGCGCGGAATCCACCGGCGATCATAGGCGCTCTTACTTCCAAGAATCGACTGAATCGCCACGTTAGCTTGGGAGAACGCCGTGCTATCCAACATACTAATCCCATTGACGTCGCCTACAGCGTAGATGTTGTCCCGGACCCGCATCTGTGCATCCGCTTTCAAGAATGAATCGCTTTCGATCCCGACAAGATCCAGCCTCAGGTTTTCGGTATTCGGCTTCCGTCCCGTTGCCACCAAAACCAGGTCAGCGTCGATCATCGTGCCATCTGGGCTCTGAATAAAAACCTGAGTTTCGGTTGTCTGCGTGAGCGGAAATGAGACTTCATGGTTAAGGATAATTCTTACTCCGCGCTCTCTTAGGGCTTCTTCGACGCGCCCTCCCGCCTCTGGCTCCCACCTCGGCAAGACTCGTTCTTTACGTTCAATCAGCGTTACCTGGCTGCCAAGCGTCCGGTAGATGGACGCGAATTCGCAACCAATGTAGCCGGCGCCGATAATGACAA
>JBPYFC010000105.1:0-3169 GCA_051984705.1 Chthoniobacterales bacterium
AAAAGCAAGCCTCCGCGTCCAGAACTGCGCCGCCGCCCCCCGCAGCGGCCGTTGCGACGGCGCCAGGTCCGGCTTTAACGGCGGCCGATGGTAATCAGGAGGTCACTATCGCGCCCACGGCGGTTACAATCGAAGGGCGCGCCAGCCAGATCAAAGACCGTCCTGCAATGGACGATCAGCAGGTAGCCGCTCCCCGGCCTAACGACTTAACTCTCGATCCGAAGTATCGCGGCTTCGTTCCCATTCCGAATACGCCTGTCTTGATTAAATTTAATGCAAAGCCGCGGGTTGATTTCACTAATGATCCGCAAAATACTGGGAACCCCGACCGTTTCGTCACGGCGCAGATTCCAGTAGAAGGCGACTTTGACAAAGGCGAAGGCAATCAGTTCAACGTGAACGCCAAGGGATCGCAATTAAGTCTCGACGTGCGCGCGCCTGAACTGCCTGGGAGCCCTAGGTTCTATTACCAAAATGATTTCTTTGGTAGCGGCAGCGCCGACCTGAACTTCCGGGTCCGTCAGCTTTACGGACAGATTTTCAATGTCGTGCTTGGACAGACATTTAGCGTTTTCGAAGATCCCGACGCCTGGCCTGACACTGTGGATTATGAAGGACCGAACTCGGCAATTTTCGCACGGCGTCCGTTGATCCGTTACCAATGGCAGGTCGCCAAGAACTGGCAGCTGAATTTCGGTCTGGAGAAACCGAGCTCGGAGGTAGATACGTCGATCGATCCGGATGCTCAGCAGGTCAATCACGCTCCCGATGGCGGTCTGAATGTTCGCTGGGAGAATTCGAAATATGGTCACGTCCAACTTGGAGCAATCTTTCGGGACATCGGCGTCAAGGGACCGATTGTGGGCAATCAAAATACTTTCGGGTGGGGCGTGAACCTCTCGACCTCGCTAAATGTTTTCGACGGCGATTCAATGCAGGCACAATTAACATATGGCCAAGGTCTGTTCCGTTATTTCAACGACGACTTTCAGAACAACGACGCAGCGTTCAACAGTTCGGGAAATCTTACTGCGATCCCTGCTTTTGGAGCGATGATCGGCTATACCCACAAATGGACCGATACATTGCGTTCCACGGCAAGCTACGGCTACGTCCATTTGGATAACGAATTTTCACAACAGCCCAATGCCTATCATATTACGCACTACGCAAGCATGAATCTTGTCTGGCAAATCAGGAAACGTCTCAGCCTTGGCTTGGAAGGACTATACGGTTTCAAAGAAGAAAAGAGCGGCGCCGACGGAGACGCGTTTCGCATTCAGCTCGGTGCTGTCTACTCAATATTTGACTGAACAATATCGAGTCACAAGGAAAGGAAGAGTCCCTCTCGGATATCTCGCGTTTAGAAACAGCACGTGAAGGCAATGAAAAGAAACGCGGTGCGATTACTAACATGTAGCTGCCTCTTGTTTGCCGCGAGCGGCATGGCCAGCGACTCTGCTGGAGTCAGCGCGGACGATGCGCTCCGTCGGTTAATGAGTGGAGATAAGCGATTTGTCGCTGGGAAGTCCGAGGAACCTCACGGTGCGGCACTTGTTGAACGCCGTCACACCCTGGCTAAAGACCAAAAACCATTTGCTGTGATAGTGAGCTGCTCAGATTCCCGCGTCCCGCCTGAATTGGTTTTTGATGTAACCCTTAGAGATATCTTTGTCGTTCGCACGGCCGGAGAAGTAGTGGATGCGGTCGCGTTGGGCAGCATCGAATATGCAATCGAGCATTTGGGAACACGCTTGATTGTGGTCCTAGGGCACCAGCGCTGCGGAGCGGTTTCGGCCGCTGTTTCCGGAGGAACAGAAGCGGGCGATATTCCGGATGTGTTAAAAGCGATCTTGCCTGCAGTTGAAGAAACGAAAGGCCAGTCTGGAGATCCGATCGACAACGCAGTCCGCGCAAATGCGCGCGACATTGCTAAATATTTGCAGACTGCCGGTCCTATCATCCCGCCGCGCGTGCAAACAGGCGAAGTGAAGATCGTTGCAGCGTATTACGGTCTGGACACGGGACAGGTTGAATTGCTCAAATAAGGCGAGAAAAAGCCCGTGCTACAACGCTTCTGAAGTCGCTAGGCCATCCGAAATCAAATGGACGCCGCGTCCTGATACCTCCCTCGGAGTTATTTTTTGCGCCCTTTTATTCCAAAAAACCGGGCCACGAGTTTGTCTAGGATGCGCATCGGAATCAACTGAGGAATTGTCCAGTTTTTGAAACGTTGCGGCACAATCGCA
Source organism: Chthoniobacterales bacterium (assembly GCA_051984705.1). Taxonomy (GTDB): domain Bacteria; phylum Verrucomicrobiota; class Verrucomicrobiia; order Chthoniobacterales; family JAFAMB01; genus JBKPBY01. Next base: position 2,250 of record JBPYFC010000105.1, read on the forward strand.
GTGCCCACTTTGGGCCGCGGACTAGTGAGGGCGCGCCACACAGCCTGTCCGATGACTTCAGGAGCCAACCCCTTTGTGGCTTCATCCGCTGAATAACGCTCAAACGTCTCCAATGCGTCGACAAACGGAGTACCACGAAATCGATCGGTCACTCCGGCTTCAGCTTTCTGCCAAATCGGTGTCACCACTGCCCCGGGTCGAATAACGATCACATCAATCCCGAACAAGATGAGTTCGCGACGCAAGCTGTCGGAGAAACCTTCGAGACCGAATTTCGACGCTGAATAAGCGCCGGTAAAAGGGCCGGCAATCTTTCCGCTCGTCGAGCCGATGTTAATGATCCTGCCCGGCTTTCCTTTTCGTGCCAGGTCGCTGCCAAGAAAAGGCAGAAACGCCTTAGTTACAATTAATGGGCCAACCAAATTCACTTCCAGCTGTTGCCGAAACTGGTCGACCGGAAGATGAGCCAGGGGGCCGGTCACCTCAATGCCCGCGTTGTTAACCAACCCACCCAGTGTGCTCGCGCCTAAATCGTGACCGACCTTGTCGGCCGCAAGCTGGACGGCAGCTTCGTTCGTCACATCAAACAATAATGGAACGAACTTTTCTCCGAACTCTCTCTGTAAGCGGTCGGCATCTACCTCGCGACGCACGCTGCCAAACACGCGGAATCCGCGATCGATGAGCACCTTGGTCGAGGCATGCCCAATTCCAGTCGAGACTCCAGTGATAACGACTTGTTTCATGGATCAAGCGGGATGACCACGATGTTAACGGAAGTACGAACGCAGCGATAACCAATTTCGCATTACAGTTCACAGCCGGCTGTTTAAGATCCGCACCCGGAGTAAATGGTACGGCTTGTTAGTCACGAAGAGCCAGCGCGACTAACTGGCAGGGTCATTCTTGTCTCCGGCCGA
>JBPYFC010000106.1:0-7102 GCA_051984705.1 Chthoniobacterales bacterium
TTCCTGAAGGGCTTCAGCGACCATCTGGTTGGCCAGTCTGTTGGAGAGAGCCGCGAATTCGATCTCCCCGTTCCGGAAGAAGGGTCTGTCGCGGAATTAGCGGGCAAGCAATTGCATTTTCAAGTGACACTCAAAGCCATCAAGAAGATGGAGCTTCCGGAGGCAAACGACGAATTTGCAGATAGCGTTGTCAAAGGAACTACTTTGGAAACGCTTCGCGAAAAAATAAAAGAGCAGCTTGCTCACGAGAAAACTCACAAGATCGAAGCGGGTAAGCATAACCAGATCATTGAATTCCTGGTCTCGCGGGTCGATTTTGAGTTACCGCAGAGCTACGTGAAAGATGAGACACGGAGGATCATGTCCGAAATCGTCCACCAGAACCAGCTCCGCGGGGTGAGCGAAGAAGTATTGCGTAACAATCAAAAGGAGATAGTGAGCACGGCGTCCCGAAACGCCAAGGATCGGCTGAAAGCGAACTTCGTCCTTACTCGGATCGCAGAGAAAGAAGGCATTGAAGTAGCTGGCCCGGAATTGCGGGAACGGATACATGTGATGGCTCATCAATACCGAGTGAGTGAGCAAAAAATGAGGGCCGATCTGGAGAAGAACGGCTTGCTTGGTCAAGTCCGCGAGGAGGTGCTGATCGGCAAGGTCCTTGATTTCCTGACCTCGAATGCTAGGGTCGAGGCCGGAGCAGTTTAATAGATTAAGATGTCAAAAAATATTCAGGCGGCCCAGAGTTCTTATTTTGTTCCAGTCGTTGTTGAACAGACCGGACGCGGGGAGCGTAGTTATGATATCTACAGCCGGCTACTCAAGGATCGGATCGTTTTCATCGGCACACCGGTAGACGATCATGTAGCCAATCTCGTTGTCGCGCAGATGCTGTTTTTGCAGATGGAAGATCCCAAGCGCGACATCAACCTTTACATCAACTCCCCTGGCGGGTCGGTCACGGCCGGGTTAGCGATTTACGACACGATGCAGTTTGTCACATGCGATGTGGCGACTTACTGCGTGGGAGTAGCGGCCAGCATGGCAGCCGTGCTACTGACGGCGGGTACAAAAGGTAAGCGGTACGCGTTGCCAAATTCGGACATCATGATTCACCAGGTTTCAGGCGGCGCCCAGGGAACAGCCAGTGATGTCGAGCGAACTGTTGAATACATGTTCAGGCTCAAGAAACGGCTGATTAAGATCATGGCCCATCACACAGGCAAATCTGAAGACCGTATCAAAGAAGACTCCGACCGGGATTATTGGATTACTGCGGAGCAGGCGAAGGAGTACGGTCTGGTCGACGAGGTCGTGAAATCGCGGAAAGACATTCCTGCTGAAGCGCTTGCTCGCAATTCTGAGAAGGCGTTACCGGTCGAAGAGGGTGTCCCGGCCAGAACATGAGTTGGGCGAGGGGATAACGGCTACTAAGTGTAATTATGGCTCGCGCATCTAATCTGACAATGTGCTCTTTCTGTGGAAAGAGCCACGCAGAGGTGCGAAAGCTGATTGCCGGTCCCGGCGTATACATTTGCGACAATTGTATCAACGTCTGCAAAGGTATCCTGGATAAAGAGCTGAACGAGGTTGCGCGACGTCAAACGACTACGTTGCGTGTTCCCAAGCCGGCAGAGATTCGGCGCCAGTTGGACCAGTATGTGGTTGGACAAGACGCGGCGAAGAAGGTGCTCTCAGTCGCGGTCCACAATCACTACAAGCGAATCCTCCAAACTAGCGGCGCCAAAGATATCGCGATGGATCCCTATGCCGATGTCGAGATTGAGAAAAGCAACATTCTTCTGATCGGCCCGACCGGCTCCGGTAAGACGCTGTTGGCGCGGACATTGGCTCGGATCCTCGATGTACCGTTCTGTATTGCGGATGCTACGACTCTGACGGAGGCGGGATATGTGGGCGAAGACGTCGAAAACATCATTTTACGTCTGCTGCAGAACGCCGATTACGATGTCAAGCGCGCTGAGATCGGGATCATTTATATCGACGAGATCGATAAGATCGGACGCAAAACAGACAATGTCAGCATCACCCGAGATGTCTCCGGTGAAGGCGTTCAGCAAGCACTGCTCAAGATCCTGGAGGGCAGCAGCTGCAATGTTCCGCCACAGGGTGGACGCAAGCATCCACACCAGGAATATATCCAGGTCAACACCGAAAAAATCCTATTTATCTGCGGCGGCGCGTTTGTCGGTCTGGATAAAATCATCGGCAGGCGCCTCGGAAACAAGGTGCTTGGATTCCATCGGCCGGAGGCCGGTGAAGGTTCTTTACAGTCGCAAGAGGCGCTCAGAAATACCGAGCCGGAGGATCTGCTGACCTTTGGGATGATTCCCGAATTTATCGGGCGTCTACCGATTGTCGCAGCGCTGGACGCGTTGACCGAAGACGAACTGATGCTCATTCTCACGGACACGCGCAATGCAATGGTCAAGCAGTATACAAAATTGTTGGCCATGGAAGAGGTGAATCTGGTTGTTACTCGCGATGCATTAAGAGCTTTGGCCCATCAGGCAGTAAGCAAGGGAACCGGAGCACGTGCTTTGCGATCGATGTTTGAGAAAATCATGCTCGACGTGATGTACGACGTCCCGAGCCGCGAAGATGTAGCCGACGTTGTGGTCAATCGAGCGGTTGTCGAAGGCAAGCGTAACCCCCTCATTCGGCTAAAACAGGACAAGGACGCGGCTTAGGTCTCTCCGTCCTCGATTTTTGTGACACGATCGGCTTCTTTCGCGAACCGCGCGTTCTTGCTGGCGGCAATCGCGGCAATTTCGGCCTCCTGCCATCAGAACTCTGAAATGTCGGACCAGGAGCTGACTAAGAAGCTTGTAGGTACGTGGATCGCCGACGAAATGCGAGATGGCTATCGCCTATACGGCGAGACCGATTTTCATCGCGATGGCGTCCAATCCGGCAACGGTGTCGTTCATGCTGTGAACGGAACGACGACGACAATGAGTTTTTCAGGGGATTGGTCCGTTCGAAACGGGCGCTTAGTCAGTCGCGGCGAGATGATGACAAATAACCGGGATAACCCTGAAGCCTACGATAGCGAGGACCGGATTGAGCGGGTGACAGATAGTGAGCTGATTTTGGTCGACAAGCACGGCGGAAGAACGGTGAGACACAGGAAGAACTGAAATGCCAGCAACGCCGGCAACGCCGACAATGTTGGCACTTTTTGCGTACACGCAAAATCCACGCTAACCTCCTTCAATCGATGAGGCGGAAGGCTTTCTTTTGTTTGCTAGGGCTCCTGGTGCTATTCAATCTTGCGGTTGTTTTCAAGGTTGTTACGTCGACTGCGGCCGCGGACTCGGATGCAGGCGGTTACACGAACATAACCATCTTTGCCAGGGCGTTGCAGTTAATCAGGCAAGACTATGTGGACGCGAATAAGATCGCGTTTAAAGACCTGATCTATTCTGCACTAAGAGGGATGCTTAACGGACTCGATCCGCATAGCCAATTCATGGAGCCGACCGTTTACCGGGATCTGCAAGGGGACACAAAAACCGAATTTGCCGGCTTAGGGATTGTTGTTTCCACCAGAGATGGAGTTATTACCGTTGTCTCTCCAATGGAGGGTACGCCTGGGTTTCGCGCCGGGATTCTCCCAGGCGATCGCATCTTGCGAATCAACTCAGCAACGACTGAAAAAATGAGTCTGCAGGACGCGATCAATTTGCTGCAGGGCGACGCCGGTCAGAAGGTGACTCTGACAATTTTTCGGCCATCTAACAAAGAGACCAAAGACTACGTTCTGCAAAGGGAGGTCTTGCGAGTGGCGAGTATAAAAGAAGCGCGAATTCTGGATGGCTCCCAGACCGGTGGGCTGAAGATCGGCTACGTTCGCGTTACGCAATTCAGTGAGTCTACCGCAGAGGAACTTAGTCAAAAGCTCGACCAATTGCAGGCGAAGGGCATGCAGGCTCTAGTTCTTGACCTACGCTTTAATCCGGGTGGGCTACTCTCTAGCGCGGTGAGCGTTTGTGGGCTTTTCCTGCCGCCAAGGACGATGGTTGTGTATACCGAAGGGCGCGATCCTGCTCAACGGCACGAGTATTTTACTGACGCTAATGCCAAACCGCGCACGAACTATCCGATGGTCGTTCTGGTGAACAGTGGAAGCGCGAGCGGAGCGGAGATCGTTGCTGGTGCTCTCAAAGACTTGAACCGCGCGCTTCTGGTTGGCGAGACAACATTTGGAAAGGGATCGGTTCAGACCGTCATCCAACTACCAGACGGGTCGGCTTTGCGTTTGACGACAGCTAAATATTTTACGCCGAGCAAACAGGTAATTAACGAAAAAGGCGTGACACCGAACATCAAAGCCTCGCTTGATCTAGAGCAGGAGCGGGCCCTTCTATTAAAGCGACGCGAAGCGCAACTGACTCCAGACGAAGAGAAACTCGCCGGAGATCAGAAAGATCCTCAAATGGATCGGGCAATCGATGCTCTAAAAGGCGCGTTGGTCTACATCCAGAACGGCAAGAAAGCCTCGCAGGGACAGTCTGATCAGTGAGCGCGGTTGTATTGGCAATCGAGACTTCCTGCGACGAAACGGCGATCGCCGTGCTGGGCGACGACGACCTGCTTGCCTCGGAGATCGCCAGCCAGGCAGCTCTTCACGAGAAATACGGCGGTGTCGTGCCGGAGGTTGCATCAAGAAATCATCTTATCAAGATCCAGCCACTGCTGGCGCGGGTGCTAGAACGATGCCCTTTAGAGCAGGTGAACTGCGTTTCCGCAACACGTGGCCCTGGGTTACTGACTTCGTTGCTGATCGGGTACAGCACGGCTAAGGGGCTGGCGATTGGATTGGATAAACCGTTCATCGGAATAAATCATCTGGAAGGCCATCTTCTCTCGCCTTTCTTTGGCGAATCCACCGGCCCTCGTCCGTCGGTTGGGTTAATTGTAAGCGGGGGACATACTCTGCTGGTACATTGTCTCGGCGTCGGTGCGTATCGGCTGCTTGGAAGCACGCTCGATGATGCCGCCGGAGAGGCATTCGACAAAGTGGCAAAGCTAGTTGGGTTGCCTTATCCGGGCGGACCGGTGATTGATCGATTGGCAAAAAAAGGTGCTCCCGCGCGCTACGAGCTGCCACGGTCCATGCCCGGAAACGCTAACCTCGATTTTAGTTTCAGCGGGCTAAAGACAGCTGTCCGTTATCTGATGCCGAAACTAGCAGGCGACTTTCTGGCTGACCTTTGCGCTTCATTTCAGGAGGCGGTGGTTGACGTCCTAGTGAGAAAAACAGTTGCTGCCGCTAAGCAGGTAGGGGTCGATCTGATTACCGTTAGTGGCGGTGTGAGTTGCAACAGTCGTCTCAGGGAAAAAATGACGGAAGCTGCCGAGAAATCCAGTCTGGCCCTAAAACTGGCTGATCCAATCTTAAGCACCGACAACGCGGCGATGATTGCCTACGCTGCGCAGCAACGATTCAATCGTGGATTCCGTTCGGATCTTGATGAAGACGCGGATCCCAATTTGCGATTGGTGTGATGGGGTAAAGGTGTGGCGCGCGGAGTTTCCCGAATGGGTACCGGGATGCGCCGTTTACTCGCCGCCACTCGTATACGCCGATACGCCGATACGCCGACACGCCGATACGCCGACTCGCCGACACGCCGACACGCCGACACGCCGACGCGCCGATACGCCGATACGCCGATACGCCTTTACCCCCCCTTGACGACATGAACCGCCCTATGATCCCTTAAGTCTGTGAAGCTCCTCCTGATTGACGGCCACTACTATGTCTATCGCTCCTTCCACGCGATCCAGTCGTTAGCGAATTCGCGAGGCGAACCGACCAATGCCATCTACGGATTTGTGAAAACAGTCCGAAAGATGTTGAAGGATCTGAAGCCGGAGCTGGGAGCCGTCGTTTGGGACGAGGGGCTGCCTGAGAAACGAATGGCATTGCAACCAGAGTACAAGCAACAGCGGGCCGCAATGCCGGACAAGATGGTCCCGCAGCTTGACTATATTCAACGCCTCTGCGGTCCAATGGGTTTCGCATCGATTGCGAAATCAGGAACTGAAGCGGATGATTTAATGGCCTGTTATACGCTTGAAGCCAATCGCGAAGGAATTGAGACGATTCTCGCCACGAATGACAAAGACCTCTTCCAACTGGTAGACGACTCGGTCAAAGTGTATTCGAGCAACAAGGCCGATCTGAAGAATCCGAAAGACTCGCATGCGCTCATCGGTAGCGCCGAGGTATTGGTAAAGTGGGGTGTTCCCCCTTCCGGTATTGGTGAAGTATTGGCGTTACGAGGGGATAGCGTCGACAACATCCCTGGCATCGACGGGATCGGTTCGAAGACGGCCGTGAACCTGATTCGCGAATTCGGCACTGTGCAAAAGTTGCTCGAAGGACTGGATCGGATTCCAAATGCGAAACTCCGAGAAAAGCTCGCAGCGAATCGAGAAAAAATTCTCCAGAACCGGCAAATGGTAACCCTCGAGTTAGATCACGATCTTCCCGTGCCGTTAAAAGAATTGAAGATCGCCCCTCGCTATCACGAATTTCTGGAGCTTTTGGAGAAATGCGAGTTTCGATCCCTGATAACTGAGGTCCAAGCTGAAGCGGATCAGGGGACAAGAAGCCAACAGGAGCTGTTTTAGTTCCAGGAGATTGGCACCGCAGATTTCGCAGATTTTTTAGGTTTGACCGCGATTCGATGTCATTGAAGGCGGATGAAATCTGCGGTTAGTCTTTCTTAAAGGGCTCCAGTTTCTCTAACACCGGCATCGGTACCGCCGGATGCCGATGCTTCACCTTGGAACGATTCAATTTTCCTTTAGCTGCAAATTCACTCAAGCCGGCGGCGCCTCCCTGAAACCAATGGGAGAGTTGTTGCTTGGCGATGTTGACATGCACCACTTCGTCGGCCCAATCGTAGTCTTGAAACAGCGCCATCAAGTGATGCTTTGCGGTGTCGCGACAGAACTCCCCCTCGCCCCGTTTTCCAACCGGATACTTCATATTCGCGCCCTCAATTTCGAGGCCAAGTGTCGCGTATTGTTCCAGCGGTGAGGCCTCCATGCAGTAAACGCCCTCGTAGTC
>JBPYFC010000107.1:0-3811 GCA_051984705.1 Chthoniobacterales bacterium
CACTTTGAGCAGGTGTTCGATGACAGCGGAGCCCCATTTACGGGAGAAAAGACGATTTATACCTTTGCGTGTGACCCCCAGGACCAAAGCCTATGGTTTGGGGCATTGCATGGCTTGTACCATCGCCAAGGCGAATCGTTTGTCCGGTATGCTGATCAGCTACCGAGCGGATTCGTGACTGTTCTCCGTTTTGATCAGCAGGGTGTCCTCTGGATAGGTACTTTTGGCGGAGTCACTTGTTTCAAGGATGGCGGTTTCTTTACGCCGCCAGCGCTGGCCGGCATCAAGGATTCGATTTGGGATATGGCTTGCGATAATCAAGGAAATGTCTGGATCGGTACCAATCGAGAATTGATCCGTTATCAGAATGGTCAAGCTACCCACTTTGGGCTGACAGACGGTCTGGGCGGCCGCGCCGCAGAGACGATGTTTCTCGATTCGGAAGGAGTCCTTTGGTTTGGAACCCAGAACGGCGGACTCTCCCGGTTTACCGGTGAGCGCTTCTTTACCTTTTTTGAAAAGGACGGATTGCCAAGTGACGACATAGGAATTGCCGCGGAGGACCCAAGCCGCGGAGACCTCTGGTTGGCGTCCGCGAAGGGAATTTTCCGGGTCAGCAAAAAGCAGTTGGAGGACTTCCGCACCGGAAAAATCAAGCGCATTTCTGGAACGAACTTCGGCCTCAGTGACGGCCTTCCCTCCACAACGCTTACGGGCGTGAGTTCAAGCGCCGGCCGCACACGAGACGGCAGGCTCTGGTTTAGTTCAGGCCTGGGACTTACGGTCGTTGATCCGGCTCACCTGGTGCTGCATAACAGCCCCGGTCCGCTCCTGGTACAGCGTGTCGTGGCCGACGGGGAAACGATGACTGGCGCTGAAATCGACCTCGCACCAGGCTCAAAGCGCCTTGAAATCGACTACACTGCCTTAGGCTTTGCCGCTGCCGGCAAGGTCCGTTTTCGCTATCGATTAGACGGAGTCGATCGGGACTGGTTTGACGCGGGCGGAGAGCGTCAAGCTTTCTTCACGAACTTAGGGCCTCGGCATTACACATTTCGCGTCCAGGCGTCAGCGGATGGCGGAGCAACTTGGAGCAATCCTGGCGCGGAAGTCGGTTTCGCGGTCCATCCACATTTTTACAAGACGCTATGGTTCTATGCGCTTTGTATCGGACTTGCTGGGATCAGCGTCTGGACAGTATTCGTTCTGCGCCGGAAACGGTTGGAAGAACGTTTCAGAGCAGTCCTTGCTGAACGGGTACGTGTTGCAGGCGAAATTCACGACTCCCTGGCTCAAGGCTTCGCCAGCGCAACCATGCTTCTGGATAGCGTTGATAAGGTTGTTCCCCAGGATTCCGCTTTGCGGAACCGGCTCAAGACGATCCGTTTCATTCTTGCCTCAAACCTTGCCGATGCTCGCGCAATGATCGCCACGCTGCGCGGTCATTCGACTGCGAGCGACGATCTGCCGTCAGCGTTACGGCGATTGGTCGATCGGCTGACAACTCTGTCACCGGCCAAAATCGAGCTGACCTGTGATAAAGTTCCTGCGGCTCCGGTAGCGGCACAGCAAGAGCTGCTTCGCATCTGCCAGGAAGCAATCAACAATGCAATCAAACACGCTAATCCCAGTCACATCTGGGTTAAGCTCGAATTAACGACACCGAAGGCGCTCGCCCTTACTGTGCGTGATGACGGCTGCGGTTTTGACGTGCCGGCTGTTCTTGGCGCTGAAGGAGGTCACTTCGGGTTGGCAGGATTATCCGAGCGCGCCGCACGAATCGGGGGCAAACTCACCGTCGACAGCACGCCTGGTGCAGGAACAACCATCGAGCTCGTTTTGCCTCTGCAGCCAGAACCTCGGGTAGCTCAACAGCGTTGAGGAAGCACGAAAAGGAGAACGCCGCGCCGCGGCATTAGATTACTAGCCCTGGGTGCGAATGATAATTGTTGGTCTGCCCTGTAAGGGCAACCGAACGACAGCTTGCCACGCCCTCGCCTGGCGCTCTTTCAGAGCGCGCCCAACCTGTCTCACAAACTAAGCCGTAATCACGACAGCAATTTTAGAGCGAGCAGCGCCGCGTTATTTCACGCGGACCTGTCGGGCCGTAGCCTTGGCGAAGGCCGAGGACGCGGAGGATCGCTGAGAAAAGAATCCAAATCCGAAAACTCTGCGCCACTCAGCAGCCTCCGCGCGAAAAATCCGCACCTCACCCTCCCATGCAGCTTCGGTGACCGATTCCGGAATAATGATCAATCTAGCCTCTCAGCATCGTTTCGATATGGCTGTCACATCGAGTAGCCGCAATCGAAGGCCTTCCATATCGTCTCCCGATACATGTCGCCAACGCATCGATCAACGCCAATTCGGGAATCCGCGAGCTGAAAGCGCTTTGTCCCGGCAGTAACAACGCCAACCCGATGTCACAAACTTCCAGCAGTGGCGCACCCGGGAGCGTTGTCACCCCGATGGTTGTCGCGCCGGCTTGCCGGGCAAGTCTGACACCATCAATTGTTCGTCGATTCCGCCCGGTATGGCTGAAGGCGAAAACTGTGTCTTCCGACGAAAGCAGCCTGGTCTGAACCTTCATCTGGTCCCAGTCGTGAAGCGAAACGCTGTCGAGCCCCATCCGCACCAGCCGAAATTCCGCTTCGCTCGCCAGTAATCCGGAACGACCGGTTGCATAAAAGTAGATCCGTCTGGAGCGAAGCAGAGTGTCAACCATTTCCTCGAACGCGGCCAAATCGAATTTCTCCGGTATCGCCACTAATGTCTCTGCCGCTGTGCAAAAAGCATGCCTGACAATCTTCGAAACATTCTTTTCCGTTTGTTTGGAAGAGGGAAATGGAGCAATCTGGGATCGCAGATAGACGTAGTTGATTCTTACCATATACAGGTGGCTCTTGGGGGTCAGCTCGCGCCGCGAAATCATTGCTGCCGGGTCGCGTTTTTCCCTCGAGCAGTTCAAGAGCATAGACTTTTGCGAATGACACGCACAGACCCCCTACGGGCCTTTTGTATAGGCTCGGAAGAGCCAACATCGCTTCAATGCTTGAAGCGTGGCCTCGTTCGATGCTTGAATATCTGACGCATGCAACCTGAGCGCCGCATACGAATTCTGGTGGCCGATGATCATCCGCTGATCCGCGACGGACTGAGCGCGATCCTGAATCAGGAGAACGATTTGGAAATTGTCGGACAGGCCGCTGACGGTGAGGCAGCTTTGCAGTTGTACGACAGCCTTTTGCCGGACATTCTTCTGCTGGATCTCCGAATGCCGAAAAAGGATGGCATGCAGGTCATCCATGAGCTGATGCCGCGGAACCCTCACCCGTTGATCGTTGTGCTGACTACATCGGAAAAAGAAGAGGACCTGCGAGTCGCGTTGAAGGCCGGGGTCAAAGGTTACGTGTTAAAAGGCGCCGAGTCATCGCAGGTGGTCCAAACGATTCGTGATGTCTTCGCCGGCAAATCGTCTCTTTCGCCCGAAGCAGCCGCGAAACTGGCGGAATCAATGTCGCATCCGCAACTATCGCCTCGCGAGCTTCAGGTGCTTGAGTATATGGCCGAAGGCAAAAGCAATAAAGAGATCGGGCACAGCCTGTACCTCAGCGAGCACACCGTAAAAAACTACGTTAAAACGATTCTGCGAAAACTCGACGCCCCAAGCCGCACCGGCGCAATCGCCACCGCCGTCGAGCGCGGCTTGATCCAGATGTAGTTTCACCGTGGGCTGACCTTTCCAGGTCGACAATAATCCGGTTGCTACCTCGTTGCGTGGTACACTTCTAGTGCTACTGTCTATTACTCG
>JBPYFC010000108.1:0-3911 GCA_051984705.1 Chthoniobacterales bacterium
TGGTCTCCGGGCTGAAAGCTCTCGTCGAGAATCGCCTCGCGGACCCTTTTGACAACAAGGAAGGGCGCTTTTTCGGTATCCTGCGTTTCGTTGGCGTTGGTAGGGGGTGAGAGCTGGCGCATCGGGCAAAATTCTCCCAACAAGTATCTGGTCTGCGCTAAGCGGTCAAGCGAAATCGCATACAGATTAGTCCGATTGCATGCATTATTTCCTTGACAGGGTCCAAACACCATAAATATTGCATACAATAACAATGACTGTATGCGAAAAGATTAGCCAACCCTCGGGACGAAGAACTGCGACGCCTATTCGGAAAGCGATGAGCTGTATCAGCGCTCAATCGAATGATGAAAGAAATTTTCAGCGTCTCCTTGAAGATCATCTTCCATTGCTTCGATCGATCGTGCACCGAATGAGGCAAAAGCTGCCATACACGATCGAAGCCGATGAGCTTCACAGTATTGGACTTGCTGGCCTGGTTGCAGCTGCGCGAAGGTACCATTCCTCGCGGCGGGAGACCTTTGCGGGCTACGCCGCCACCCGAATCCGGGGAGCGATCCTTGACGAACTTCGCCGGCAGGACTCGATGAGCCGTTCCAGCCGGGCAAAGGCTAAGCGCCTTGGATCGGCGATCTCCCAGCTCCAACAAGCACAAGGCGCAACGTATAGCCGGGATTCTCTTTGTGTTGAAATGAATATGTCAGAACAAGAATTAGCCGACTTGATGGAAGAGGTCAGGCCAGTCGAGCTTGTTTCCTTGGACGACGACGCGCAACCCGACTTCATAGACGGATCCCTCCATGACATTATCCCGGACGATTGCTGGGTCTCGGCTTCTGACGCCCTGGAGCGCAAAGAAATCATCTCGCTCCTGGCTGAGCGCATAGCGCAACTTCCGGACATGCAGAAGAAGGTGCTGGCGATGTACTATTATGAAAACATGCAGCTCTCGGAGATCGCCGCTCTCTTCGGAGTGACCGAATCCCGGATTTGCCAAATTCGCGGCGAGGCGGTCGCCGTGCTCCGCAAATACTTAACTAAGCTGTTGGCCTGAGTCTACTTTGGAAAACAGCGGCGCTAGCGTCCTAGACTTTCGGTGAGGGCGCAGAGCACGCGCCAGCGAGCGACCGGAGCGGCCAATTCGTTGTCAGCACGCGAGCGCAACGCAGGCAGAGTAAGCGCGACGCACCGCGCACAAAAACGGAAGTCGTCTTTCGAGCCGCGACCGTCCCACCCCCTCGCCCCGGGGTGGAAAAATTCGGGCGTGTGTGTCCTCGCTACCCCATGCTCGGAAGAAATCTACATTTTTGAGGCGAAGCGGAAGCACGGGCAACATGGAGAGTGATCGAGGAGCGTGTCGACCGACGATATTCAAACCAAGAGATATCTCGATCTCATCGACGTTTTTTACCACCACCGTTCTGACTACGCGCGCGGATGCGCTTTAGCAAGGCCGCGGCTGGCTCGTCGGATGGGTCCTGCGGGACGAGCTCGCCTCGAAACGCCTTGGTCAGCTTCGCTGACCGTCATAATAAAATAATACAATAAGATAACGTTATTACAAGTATGTATCATATAAATGGACTTGGCTGAGGTCGAGATCGATCAGACACAGGACCATAAAGAATATTCATTGGCCCGATAAGATTATTCAATTTTTTAGGAGTCCCGGAGCGTGATTTGGTGCCGTGGTGGCTTAACCAGGACCTATAGAAACAACCAACCTATGGAAACAACCAATTACACACCTGTCGCACAAACGACGTCCGTCAAATACAGGACGTTGTTAGTTGATACGCTGAAAATCGCTTACCGCGAGGCTGGAGATCCCGCCAATCCCAAGCTCGTCCTATTGCACGGGTTTCCCTCCTCTTCACATCAATATCGCAATCTGATTCCGTCTCTGGCTGATCGCTTTCACGTTATCTCGCCGGATTATCCCGGCTTCGGGGACAGCGATTTGCCGGATCCAGCGAAGTTTGCTTATACGTTCGACAACTTGGCGGATGTAATTGGCCGCTTTCTGGAGCAGAAGGGCTTTACTCGGTTTGGCATGTACGTGCAGGACTACGGTGGCCCGGTTGGTTTCCGGATCGTCACAAGGAAGCCGGAGATGCTGGAGTGGCTCATCATACAGAATACCAACGCTTATGAGATAGGATTTACCGAGGCGTGGGGAGGGCTCCGTGGAGCTCTGTGGAAAAACCGCACCCCTGAGAATGAAGCCGGAGTGGCAAGTTTGCTTGAATTTGAAACGGTGAAAGCGATCTATCTCCACGGCTCGAAACTGCCGGAGTTAATAAGCCCGGACAACTGGAATTCAGACTTCGCAACTCTCCAGCGGCCAAATGCTGACCGTGTACAGTTGGACCTCTTTTACGACTACCGCACCAACGTTACGCTCTATCCCAAGTGGCAGGCATTTCTGAAAGCGCAACAGCCTGAAACCATCATTTTCTGGGCGCAAGACGATATCTTCTTCACTCGCGAGGGAGGAGAAGCTTACTTGGCTGATTTGCCTAAAGCCGAGATGCACCGCCTTGGGGCCGGGCACTTCGCTGTCGAGGATTGCCTAGACTATATCTCTGAGCATATGCATCACTTTTACAACGACCGGGTACGCGGTAAATAGCACTCGCTATGTTCGCTTTGGTCAGGATGTTTTCTTCGTTCCGCAGGGCGCCGCGCCCGGACTGTTGGCTGTGCCGTCGAAGTCGCCGACGCCTGGCAAACTGCCCTCTATGGAGGCAGAAATAGTTGCAGTCTAATTCTGAACATTGATCCATCTTAAAAACAGTAATCAGATGAAATATCTGGCGCTTCTTTTGTTAGCAGGCACATTTTTAGCCAATCCGAATTCGAATGCTCAAACGGCAAAATCAACATCGATCAAACCGACTATTATTTTTGTGCACGGCTTATGGGCCGATGGATCATCCTGGAACAAGGTTATCCCGTCATTACTCGAAAAGGGGTTTAATGTTATTTCAGTGCAGAACCCTACTACATCGCTCGAGGATGATGTGGCGGCGACAAAAAGAGCCATCAAACTGGCTGGCGGCGACGTCATTCTGGTCGGCCACTCCTGGGGAGGCTTTGTCATCACGGAGGCCGGGGATGATCCTCATGTAAAGGCACTTGTCTATGTGGCGGCCTTCGCGCCCGATCAGGGCGAGACCGTTCCCTCAGTGACCGAGAAAGCTCCGCCTACACAACTGACGAATTTTTTACAGACCACTGACGGCTTCGTGACCCTTTCAAAAGAAGGAGTGAGAAAAGTTTTTGCAAACGGTCTTCCGGCTGACGAACAGAGGACGCGCACCGATGACGAAGAAATCCAGGCGGTCCCCGTAGAATCCAAACCACAATTACAACTAAATCACCAATCAAGAAAATGAAAACAGACAGCCCGTTCGTCTCTCAGAATTATCCAGTACGGTACAAGATTATTCACTTGAATGAACTAGACATCTTTTATCGCGAGGCCGGCCCCCAAAACGCTCCGACGCTCCTGCTTTTGCATGGATTTCCGACCTCGTCTAACATGTTCCGAAATCTTATACCGCGCCTTGCCACATCATTCCATGTGGTTGCTCCCGATTATCCCGGCTTCGGCCAAAGCAGTATGCCGAGTCACAAGGATTTCGCCTACACTTTCGAGAACCTGACCAATGTTGTCGAACAGTTGGTCGAGAAACTTGGACTGACTAATTACTCGCTTTACGTGATGGATTATGGCGCGCCGGTGGGTTATCGCTTAGCATTGCGACGTCCTGATCGTGTACAGACGCTGATTGTGCAGAACGGCAACGCCTACGATGAAGGACTCCTGGAGTTCTGGGACCCAATCAAAAAATACTGGAACGATCCAACGACTGAGAATCGAGAGGCCATCCGTTTCCTTGTCGATC
>JBPYFC010000109.1:0-5243 GCA_051984705.1 Chthoniobacterales bacterium
CTGCTTGATTACGCGGAGTACCGGGCGTGCTTAGGAATGGAGTACGATTTGACCAAAGTCATATCGCTTGAAGGGAATCTTGGATGGAGCTTCGAGCGACAATTTAACTATCACCGTGCCGGACCAATCTATAAGGCAAAGGGGGTGCCATACGCTCAGTTAGATTTCAAGTTTGCGTTTTAGAGGCGCGCGCCTTCGGCGCGCGGTTGTCGGTTGTCGGTTTTCCGTTTTCGGTTTTCGGTTCCCACGAAGTGACCGAGAGATAGTAGCTCGGGGCTTCAGCTCTGGTATGGGGTTAGATTCCGATATGCCCTGAAAGGGCAACCGAATTGTGCGCGCCATTCTTGCTTGGAACGCGCTGGTCTGTCGCTCTTACAGAGCGCTCTTCCAACAAGAACGTATACCCAGTGCTAAGGCCGTGCTAAGGCACTGGGGCTGACGTATGGCGCTCCTGTCGGAGCGCGCCTGCGGCACAACCGGAAACTGAAAACCAGCAACCGAAAACCGAAAACCGCGCGCCGGAGGCGCGCGCCTCACCGCGCCATCCAGGCGGCCCCTTACCGATAAATCTCCGATCCCGAGCGAACGAATTCTTCCGCTTTCTCCCGCATGCCTGCTTCGATTGCTTCAGAGCTTTCGAGGCCGTGCTCTTTAGCGTATTTCCGGACGTCTTCGGTGATTTTCATCGAACAGAAATGCGGGCCGCACATCGAGCAGAAGTGCGCCGCTTTCGCTCCTTCTTGCGGCAGCGTTTCATCATGAAACGCCCTGGCCGTGTCTGGATCGAGGCTGAGATTGAATTGATCTTCCCAGCGAAATTCAAAGCGTGCAGCGCTTAGAGCGTCATCGCGGTACTGTGCGCTTGGATGCCCTTTGGCAAGATCCGCCGCATGAGCTGCAATTTTGTATGCGATAACTCCCTCTTTAACATCATCCCGATCCGGAAGTCCCAGATGCTCTTTTGGCGTTACATAGCAAAGTAGCGCAGTACCGTACCAGCCGATCATCGCCGCCCCAATTGCGCTGGTCAGATGATCGTACCCCGGCGCGATATCCGTGGTCAGCGGTCCCAGCGTATAAAATGGCGCTTCATGACACCATTCCAACTGTTTCTCCATGTTTTCCCGGATCATCTGCATCGGAATATGGCCGGGACCTTCGTTCATAACTTGCACACCGTGTTCCCAAGCGCGTTTCGTCAGATCTCCTTGCGCCCGCAGTTCGGCGAACTGAGCTTCATCGTTGGCATCTGCAATTGAACCAGGACGCAGACCGTCTCCAATCGAGAAGCTGACGTCGTAGGCAGCCATGATCTCGCAAATGTCGTCCCAATGGGTATAGAGAAAACTCTCTTGGTGGTGTGCCAGGCACCACTTGGCTAAGATCGATCCGCCGCGCGAAACGATCCCGGTTTTCCGGTTCGCTGTCAGCGGGATGAACCGAAGCAGCACACCGGCATGGACAGTAAAATAGTCGACACCTTGCTCAGCTTGTTCAATTAATGTGTCGCGATAAATTTCCCAGGTCAGTTCCTCCGCTCGCCCGCCAACCTTCTCCAGTGCTTGATAAATCGGCACCGTCCCGATCGGTACCGGGCTGTTTCGAATAATCCATTCTCGGGTGGCATGGATGTTCTTTCCGGTGGAAAGATCCATGACTGTGTCGGCACCCCATTTTGTTGCCCAGCGCATTTTTTCCACTTCCTCTTCAATGCTTGAGGCTACAGCGGAGTTGCCGATATTCGCATTGATCTTCACCAGAAAATTTCGCCCGATCACCATCGGCTCTGACTCCGGATGATTGATATTTGCAGGGATAATCGCGCGCCCGCGCGCGACCTCATCCCGCACAAATTCTGGGGTAATTTTTTCGGGAATTGCCGCGCCAAAGCTTTGTCCGGGATGCCTGCCGTTCTTACTGTTATTCTCGCGGCCGAGGTTTTCGCGAATCGCTATGTACTCCATTTCCGGAGTTACGATGCCTTGTCTAGCGTACCACAGTTGTGTTACTGGATGACGACTTGAAGCGCGTAACGGACGTCGATTGAAATTCGGAAACAGGTCGAGGTCCCCGTTTTTCTTGGCCGCTTTTGCCGCGTGAGTCGCGCTCAGGTATCCATTGTCCTGGGGACTCGTCGTCCGGCCCTCGTAGCTTTCAACATCATTCCGCGCAAGGATCCAAGGACGACGCAATTCAGGAAGCCCTTTCTTCACGTCTCCGCGAAAATCGGGATCACCCCAAGGGCCGCTGGTATCATAAACAACTACAGCTGGGTTTTCCTCACTTGCTCCGCTCGGTTGGCGGGTAGGAGACTGCGAAATCTCGCGCAGACTTACTTGAATATCGGGATGAATTTTGCCGGCGACATAGATACGCCGGCTCCTCGGGAATGATGCGTCAATGGTGGCCATAATCGGATGGGGCCACTCTGGCGTTGCTCCCTGCGACGGTATTAACCGCTTCAGGTTCAAAGGGTCTTCCGGCACCGCGCCGAAACTCTCAGCCAGAGGCTCCCCTGCATTTTTGCTAGTAAACAACGAAGGGGAAGAGGAGTCAATGGGACAGCTTTAGGGATATGGGGGTATGGGGGTATCGGCGTATCGGTGTGGTCTCCAGATCGTCCTCTTAGTTGTCGTCGTCCTCGATCTCGACCGTAGAACAAAAATTGAAACAGAACTTGTCGCGCCGTAGCCTCGGCGAAGGCCGAAAGGCCGCAAAGATCGCAAAGGTTTGACACCCATTCTTCTTAGGAATCTTTGCGGCCTTCTGTTCGTTTCTTCTTGTTGGGCATCCATGATTGTTGCACCGCTAGAGCCGCAAGAATTGTCCTGGTCGTCGAGTAGGAGTAGGAGTTCGAGGACGGGGAGGGGGATGAGAACAAGGAGAAAAGCACGGTCGCCCTACCGGAACCTGATTGAACCGAGCCTCATCTCGACCGAGGGTTAAACATATGCCGGTTCTCATCCAAACCTCAGATCTTCAGAAGGAACTTGCTTCGATAAATCCTCCTCTCCTCATCGATGTTCGTCTGAAGGACGATTTTGAAGAGGCGCATATTCCGAACGCGGTAAGCAACTGCGTTTTCGAAGTGGCTTTCCTCCAGCGTATGACTGCAGAAAAGAGTCAGCCGATCGTTGTCTACGGTGCCGATTCAAAGAGTTATGAATCGCGGATGGCCGCTGAGAAACTAAGCAGGGCAGGATACAAGAATGTCAGCGAATATCGCGAAGGTATTCGCGGCTGGGAAGAAGCGGGCGGGTCGCTCACCCGAAACAAACCGCGACCACCTGATCCGCAGATCAGTGATGGAAAACATGACATCGACCTAAAAGAGAGTTTTATCGAATGGAGCGGCCGTAATCTCCTAAATAGGCATCACGGCCGAATCGGACTTCGCAGCGGTTCGGTGACGTTTGTTCAAGGAAAACTGACCGGCGGAGAATTCGTGATCGATTTGAACCAGATTGTCTCCTATAACCTTCAAGGAACAGATCTGCACGACGTTTTGATTGCTCATCTCAGAAGCGACGATTTCTTCGACGTTGAACGATTTCCCGAAGCACGTTTCCTGATTCGACAGGCCAAACATATCGAAGGTGCAACAGCCGGTCATCCGAATCTTGAGATCACAGGGGAGTTATCTGTGAAAGATATCTCGGCGCCGATAACCTTTCTGGCAACCGCTGGTGTCACCCCAGATGGCAAAGGCGCCGCGCAAGCTGTCCTTTCTTTCGATCGCACCCAGTGGAACGTGATTTACGGGTCTGCGCGTTTCTTTAATCGACTGGGAATGCACCTGGTCAATGATCTTATCGATCTAGATATCAGGATCGTGACCGTGTGATGGATTTATAACCATGCGAGATCGGCTCTCTCAAAAGAGGCTTTGAACAGAAGGCCGCCAAGTTCGCAGGGATATTCAAAAGAAGAATTTTTCTCAACGTTCGTGGCCTTTGCGATGTTCTGTCTAATCCTCTTCTGTTCATAATTCACGCGGAGGTCGCAGAGGAACGCAGAGGTTCAAATGAATGTTTTCCTCCGCGTTCCTTTGCGACCTCTGCACGAGACCAAATCAGCGCGCGGCGCCACTAAGCTGGTTGCATCACCACCGTCTCTAGCGTCCAATTCTACCCGTGGACTTTATCGTTGTCGGAATCGGATTTTGGGGGCGGGAATGGTGTAAACTCCTGAAGAATCAATCATTGGCGTCGGTAGTTGCAACGGTTGACTTCAACGAGGCAGCGGCGAAATGGTCGCAGGAAACACTCGGAATCCCGTGCTTCTCCAGTCTCGATGAAGCTGTAGCGAAAACCAGCGCCAATGCAGTTCTTGTGGTTACCAATCCTGGCCAACATAAGCCCGTTATCCTCGAGTCGCTCCGTCTCAAGAAACATGTCCTGGTCGAAAAACCGATGGTTACATCGGTCCAAGAAGCAGATGAAATCGCAGCCGCCGCGGAAAACTCAGGAGTGAATGTGATGGCTGCGCAAGGTTACCGATTCTTGCAGGCCGCAGGCTTTATTCGGGAAAGAGTAGGGGCGGGAGATATTGGCGAGCTGCAGGGCGTGAAGATCCGGTTCCGACGCTATGTGCCCGATGTTCTCAGCAATCCTGAACATTCGCTCTACACGCTGCCGCATTCGATTCTGCTCGATATGTCAGTTCACCATTTTGACCTGCTCCGGTATATGACTCAGAAAGAGCCAGTCAGCGTGGTGGCTATGGAGCACGACACTCCGGATAACGCTTTTAAGCATCCTTCTAACGCGATTTGCCTGGTGCGCCTTGAGCAAAATATTCCGGTTGTTTGGGATGGCGACTGGTGTGCGCGCGGCCCGGCTACTACATCCTGGGAAGGGGAATGGCAGCTCATTGGCACCAAAGCGCGTCTCTTTTGGGATGGAAATATCGAAGGCGATCATCGCACATCCGTTCGTTTGGAGCTTCCCGGGCAACGCCAGCAAGAGCTCATGTCTTACGAGCCCGTCTCAGAACGGCGGATTCCGGTGTTGGAACATTTCGTTGAAAGCATCAAGAACGGTATGCAACCGGAACCGAGCATCTTGGATAATCGGAAGACATTAGCAGTGGTGTTCGGCAGCATCGAATCGGTTCAGGAAAAGAAGGAGATTTGGCTATAACTCTGAAGGGCGACGCTTCCGCCTTTCGCCAAGGCTTCGGCGCGGCTTGGTCGTCACCGCCCTGGAAACGGAGGATTAAACAGAAGGCCGCAAAGATCACGA
>JBPYFC010000110.1:0-4906 GCA_051984705.1 Chthoniobacterales bacterium
TCTTCATCTGGCGCTTTTGTTCTGTTTAGCGAACACTAATCAAATCCAGGGACCACAACTTGCTAAGTTGGCGCCCGTTGTTCAGCAGCAGCTGCGCGAAATGGATCAGACAGTCGGCCTGCTGTCACCCGTGGAAGGTCCAGCAGCAGCCGCCGTATCCGCGAACGCTGAAACAATCTCAATTCTTTCCCGCATGCGGCATGATCAGACTCAGCTGCTCTTCGATCGGCGGCAAGAACTCGATCAGACGATGATGTCACGCATGCTGATCTGGACGATTCTCTTGTTTGCTACGGCAATGGTCCTGATAGCGGCTGGCCTATTGATTTTGCGAATCCGTCTGTTGCAAAGCATTATTACTATCTGCGCATGGACTCAGCGGGTAAATTACCACGGCGTGTGGATGCGAATGGAAGATTACCTTTGGAAACGATTTCGAGTAAAGGTTTCGCATGGAATTTCGGAGGAAGCATTTGAAGGAGTCATGGGGATCGTCGGCAAAAATGTGATGATTCCCGATTCTCGATCCCAAAAGCAAAGCGGATCACAAAAATCGGTCATGTCGCCAGCGCCGCTGACCGCCGAAGTGCCGCCGAGCGAAACTGGCACAAATTCATGAGCCGATTTCGTTGGCTCTTGCTGCCGGCTGCTTTTGCGCTGACAGCATGCGCGACGTTCCGTGAGCAGACGAGTAAAGATGTTCTGTGGCGGGTAAGAACCGGGCATAACACTCTCTACCTGCTCGGCTCGGTTCACGTCCTTCCAAGGAACGCATACCCGTTGCGGCCGGCGCTGGAACACGCGTTTTCTAATTCGGAAAGGCTGGTTTTTGAAATTAACATAGGTACCGTCACGAAAAGCTCGCTTCGCGCCGAAGCTACCCGGGCCGGATTCTATCCCCCAGGACAGTCGCTCTCAAAAAATGTAAGCCCGCAAACCCTGCTCCTCCTACGGGAAGTGTTACCTAATTTCGGGCTCACTTTGAAACAGGTGAACCGTTTGCGGCCCTCATTTCTCGCGCAAATGCTGGAAACAAGAATATTGGCCCATGCCGGCTATAGCCCGGACTACGGCGTCGATCTCTACTTCTATCGCAGAGCGGTGATTGCCAGGAAGCCTGTGATGGGCCTCGAGACCTTGCGCGACCAGACCGATTTATTTCAAGGACTTACCCCTTCCCAGGATGAACAGTACCTCGTCCGAACCATTCGTGCGCTCCCATATTATCCTGCCTTGGTCAGCTTGATGGTCGAAGCCTGGCGGAACGGGGACATTGCCCAACTGGATCGTTTCATTAACCAGGGGCTAAAGATGAACCCGTGGGAACATCAAACCTTGCTTGTTCGGCGCAATTCCAGATGGCTGCCCCAGATCGAGCATCTCGCCCAAGATCGCCACAACTATCTCATTGTAGTCGGAGCTGGTCACCTGATCGGCAACGACGGGCTCGTTGCACAACTGAAACGAGCCGGCTATGCAGTCGAACAGCTGTAGGATGGCGGAGCTTGTCGCCCTACAGCAATTCACTCTTCCCGATCGACCCGCAACGCGTCGGAAATTTTCTCGGCCTTAATCAGGTTCGTTTTACCCGGCATATTGAACGGGGTCCCGGCGACAATAATTAACGTGTCATCCGGAACGGCATTTAAATACTTGGTCGCCGCCTCGGCACTCAGTCGAACTAAATGGGCTGTTCCTCTGATCGTTTCTACCAGGATGGGTTCTACTCCCCAGCTTAACGCCAATCTTTGGCAAATTTCTTTCGATGTGCAAAGCGCCAGGATTGGCATTTTGGGACGATGACAGCCGACCTTACGCGCCGTACCTCCGGAAGAAGTTGCAGCGATGATCGCTTTTGCCGATACGGAATTTGCGATTACGTAAACGGCATTACAAACTGCCGCTTCCAGGCCGTGCCGATCCGGAACGTCGAGACAGGCGGGCAACTCGCCATGAAACCAGGCAGATTCAGCTCTGGCTGCAATCGTTGCCATTGTAGTTACTGCTTCCACCGGGAACTTGCCCGCCGCGGATTCAGCCGAAAGCATGACCGCATCCGTACCGTCTAGAATCGCGTTCGCGATATCGGCTGCTTCAGCCCGAGTCGGCTTATGGAAATTGATCATCGACTCGAGCATTTGTGTCGCGGTGATCACCGGAACTGCTCCATCTCGACATACTGATATGATTCGCTTCTGAGCGACCGGCACATCCTCAAAACTCATTTCCAGAGCCAGATCACCGCGCGCAACCATTACGCCGTAACACTCTTTTACGATATTCTCGATATCTTCCAACGCGTTCTTTCGCTCGATTTTCGCGATCACGGGAATTGATGCCCCGCGCTCAGCCAGTGCCTGTTTGAGGAAGCGCACATCAGCAGCGGACTGCACGAACGAGAGCGCCAGGAAATCCAACTGCTCACTGACGGCGAAATCGAGATCCTGGTAGTCTTTGGTGGTGAGTGAGGGAAGCGAGACCAGCCGATTCTTTAGATTGACCCCCTTATTGCTCTTGAGTTCACCCCCTCGCGTGATTTCACACACTACATCCCCATTCGATCTCTTTTCCAGGACGATCAGCTCGATATTTCCATCATCGAGAAGAATTGTCGTTCCTGTATCGACATCGTGACAGAGACCCTTGAAGCTGACACCGATCTTTTGCGGTGTGCCCACGATCTTCTCAGAGCTTAGGATAACCTTATTTCCCCGATCCAGCTGGATGGCGCCGTTTTCCATTTCGCCGACACGAATTCGCGGCCCCCGCAGGTCTCCAAGAATGCCAACAAACACGCCAAGCTCGTCTGCAACTGCGCGAATGCGTTCCACTAAGGGTCTTGCTTGCTCAGCCGGACGATGAGAAAAATTAAGGCGGGCGACGTCCATGCCCGAGTCGATCAGCCGACGCAACACTTCATCGCTTTCGCTCGCCGGTCCGATCGTTGCCACGATCTTTGTGCGTTTCGAAGGTCGAGCCATGAGGAACCGCAGATTACACAGATTCCGCACATTTTGAAAGGGCATTGCCTTCGGTCGACTAGACGCCTCGGACCCCGGTTTTCCGGTACGCGCTGTAGGGCGGCAGGCCCCTGCCGCCGACATCTATCCGCTACACCCCCCCTTGCACACTGCGGCAGGCCCTGCCGCCAACATCTGTGCTCAAGAGTTTCGGATCTCCCCCGGGATCGACTAACCCCAGTCGCCAAACAAGGTCCTCAGCCGCTCGCACTGATAGTAAAGCAGCTCACAAAGCAATTCAGCATCGGGACGTTTATCCTTGGTTCTGTCGACACTGAAAGTTTCGCGGTAACGGCGTAATTGAACAGAGTTGACCGGGTAGAGTTCGAAGCACTCGTAACCGGTCAAATGATTAATCAGAAATCCGAGGCTCTGCTCCAAACAAATCAGGACTTTGCCTTTGCTGCCGAAGCGGCGTTGCAGCTGCTTGCTCCACTGTGTCAAGGCCTCCGGCTCCTGGTTGAGCACACAATGCTCAACGTTTTCTGGATCGGAAGCAGGCCGCAGAACCACATCATAACCGGCCCTGTCGATGCCAACGTAGGCCGCGACACTCTCTACTTCTCGCGCACGCAAGTATTGATCCAGTTGGTTTCCCATGTTTTGCCACCGTCAACGGAAAAAGCCTGTTCCCAACGCCAGGAGTCTTCCTTTATTTCAGACCAGAGATAACGAACTAAAATCGCTCGATTTCGGTATGTCTCCTGGTCAAAGAACTCGCCGCGACCGTCCTTGAATTCACCAACTACTGGTATCCCTAGAGAGGGAGAATCTGAACTGGTCCAATAAACGCTCCATTGCTGCGAATGAGGGTTGTACACCCGGATGTCCATACCCTCAAGGTGACCTCCGGGAGGGTCGGCTTCGAGGATGGTCAGGTTCGCTTTACCTGACCACAATGGCTGTGTGTCAAGAGTTCCATCAAAATCAATCCAGTCATTCGATTGACTCAATGGGTGCGACAGTCGGTGGCAATGGACCCGCCATTTGCCAAAAAGGAAATCAAAATCGTGTTGTCCACTGAGGCCTGCGACCCGCTCCCGAGTCGGTTCCGCGGCGGACGTTTTCTGCCACAGGCAGGGAAGCGTACACGATAGGACGATCATAAACGCGATTACAAAGCGGAGCTGAGTCCGCTCTTGCCGGATCGAGCACGTCCTATCGTCCATTTCTATACTCAACATCGTTTTGCCTCGCAGGCCGTTTTGTGAAGGAAATGTAGTGAGCATGCAGCAAAATGTGGCATCTTTCTATGACCACTATTTATGGAATTGCTGATACCACTGGCCACAAATGGATTGCCGCTCTTCCGCCAGATCTATCTTGGTCTGCGAAAAGCAATCGAATCGGGCAGACTGCGTCCGGGAAAGCGCCTTCCGTCAACCAGAGATCTGGCGGAGCAACTCGGAGTATCGCGGACCGTCGTGCTGCTCGCGTTTGAGCAGCTGCTGGCTGAAGGCCTCACCGCAGGCCGTCACGGCTCCGGCACTTATGTCGTGGAAGCACTGCATTTGATAACGCGAAAGGAAAAGGCTTTGTCGATGCAGGCACGATTGTCGCGCTTCGGAAAGTACGCTGTCGCGGAAGCGCCAAACGTTCATTTCCCAGAAGTGCGATCCCTTGCCCTTCGATACGATTTTGTCTACGGCGGGAGTAACATCGAGTTATTCCCATTCGAAGCCTGGCGGCGCGCGCTTCTGAGAAATGCGCGAAAGATATCGATTCGCGACATCGACTACGGCCCCTCATCCGGCGCAGGCGCTCTACGGGAGTCAATTTGCGCGTATCTCCAACGCGCACGCGCCGTGGTTTGCGATCCATCGCAAGTGATCATTGTGAACGGTTCGCAACAAGCTCTGGATCTGGTTGCGCGAGTTTTATTGGAA
>JBPYFC010000111.1:0-7091 GCA_051984705.1 Chthoniobacterales bacterium
TAAGGTAGAATTTTTAGTCCGGCAAAAGCGCGACACGCTTGTTGGGATTAGACGGCAGATAGCGGTATTGTCCGTGATCGTAGAGCGAAGGGCTGAGCCACGGCATGCGGCTGCCACGCGCGCTGCACGGCTCAGCAAGCCACGCCTTACCATTTAGCGCGGATCTCAAAAATCTTGGCGTCTTTGCGTCTTGGCGTGAGATCCCTTTTCCTGCGTCTTGGCGTGAGATCCTTCTTGCGGCTTTACGTGTCAGCCGGGCGATCGGGCACTTACGTTACTTCCGTCCGATGGCCTTCGTCGTCGTATTGGTAGAGTTTTCCTTCTTCTTCGTCTCGGGTCATTTTGTGTGATCCGTCGCAGAAGGGCTGGTTCTTTGAAAGGCCGCACATGCAGATCCAGACCGATTTTTCCTGCGGCTCGATTTCCAAAGGGCCATTGGGGTGTTTTAAAACTTGGCGCATAACGAAATTAGAAACGATCGGAGCGGAATTTGGAACCACAGATTTCGCAGATTCCGCGGATTACACGAACGGAATTTGCCGGAAAGCAGAGGCAACAGAATAGGAGTCTTGAATAGAAGGCCGCAAAGAACGCGAAGACAGAAAATTTGGGCTTTGAGATCTTCTGTTCGACCTCTGTCGATGCGCTCCGGCCCCGGAGATACGGCTAACTCCAGCTGTCGGCGCTCCTAAGCCGCAGGCGTCTCCGCTGCGCCATCCAGCGGTGTTGGGAGAATCGGCTCGGCCGAGAAGTCGCGGGTACCATGTAAAATGCTGTAAACGACTGCTTCGGGGCGCGGTGAGAACGCTACGATATCCATGATCTGGTCGTGGAAACTGCGCAGGGTGCTCCGGTGACCAACGCTGACGATTGTCGGACGCCAAGAGTCGGAGCGGAGCAGGGCAAATAGCTTCGCCTCAGAGGGTTCATCAAGCGCTGAGGTTGATTCGTCCATGAAAAGGAAAGCCGGTTTTGTGATTAGAATCCGAGCGAATGCTAAGCGTTGCTGTTCACCGAGCGACAGGCGCTGAGACCAATTGTCCACGGTGTCCAACTCGTCGATGAGCACGCCTAGCCCGACCGTTTCCAGTGCTGCAATTAAGTGTGCGCGCGCCAAATTGCTGTTGCCAGGATACCGGAGCGCATCGGCGAGGCTGCCAAGTGGAAGGTATGGACGTTGCGGAACGAAAAGAGTTGATCCTTCGGCGACTTTGATTTCGCCGCGGCCAAACGGCCAAATACCTGCCAATGCCCGGAGCACGGTGCTTTTACCGGAGCCGCTTGGACCGGTGATCAACAGAGCTTCGCCCGGGTTTTGTTCAAGCGTGATGCCGCGGAGTAACGGTGTGCCGTCCGGCAAGTCCAGATCGACACCGTTAAGGAAAATGCCTGTGCCTTGGCGCCGAACCGCGATCTGCTGTGGTGCGCGCGCGGCCTTGTGAATAGCGATCAGGCGCTGTTCGAAATCGTCAAGCCGCTGAGTTGCCGCCTGCCAGGAAGCGATATCCGTGTACGAATTGACAATGAACGACAAGGAATTCTGGACGAAGGCAAAAGCGTTAACGACCTGCATGAGCCCGCCCCAGCCAATCTGCTTCGCAAAATAGCGCGGAGAAACGACCACCAGCGGAAAGACGAACGCAACTTGCGTGTAACCGAGCGTGAACCCGGCTAGAACTCGTTGCCGCCTCATGATCTTGCGGAAATTATCGAACACGCCGCTGAATCGGCTGTGGAACACACCGAGCTCGGCTTCTTCACCGCCATAGAATGCAACATTTTCGGCGTTCTCGCGGAACCGAACGAGGCTGAACCTGAAATCAGCCTCACATCGCTGCCGCGCGACATTCAGTGGCACAAGCGGTCGACCGAACTTGAACGCAAGCCAGGTGCCGGTTCCGGCATACAGCAGTGCAGCCCAAAGAAGATACGCAGGGATATGGATCGTTCCCCATTTGCCGAGCGGAATATCGGCCGATCCTGATAGCCGCCATAGGATGAAAAGAAATGAGCCAAGGGTTACAACCGAGCTCAAGATCCCGACGGACAGGCTGAGAGCGAAATTTGTGAACTGATCGAGGTCTTCGGAGATTCGTTGATCGGGATTATCGTCAGCGTTCTTTAGTTGGGATTGATAGTAGGCACGGTGCTCAGTCCAGTTAGCCAGATATCGGCGGGTCAACCATCGACGCCAGCGAACCTGAAGGAGCTGCTTCAGATAAAGCGCGTAAACAGACATCCCAATCGCGAAAACAACGAGAATACAGAAAACGCCGAGTTGTGGAAAGAGCTCCGCGCTGTTGAACCCTTGGAGCGCGTTGTAAAAGGCGTTATTCCATTCGTTGATTCGAACGCTTACGTAAACATTTCCCAGATTCAGGAGGACGACCGCCAGCAAAAGCGCCCACGCGGACCACTTTTCTTCTGAGGTCCAATAATTTTTGGCGAAGCGCCATGCGGCGCGCATCGTCTTTCGCCTGGCTCCTCGATACATCTGTGAGCTACTGATCGGCTTTCTCCTCGGAATCTTAAGTTTGGTTTGCCCCTTATACTACCGACGGGTGGGGTTGGCGAGCCTTTTTAATAAATGTCAGCAAAGCCAGAGTGCTGGCACCTGAAAAACCCGACGTGATAATGCGTACGCCAAGGACGAAATATCCAATGGTCCGGGGTATACGGACCAACGGACCACCGATTACGAGGAAGAGGAAGACGATGAGGGGCAGACCTCAGGAGCGCTGTAAGAAATCAAAACTTATTCGAACGGATTCGAATGGGTCGCGTTTGCAGAAGTCCTGTTCGACGATGAACCAACGGCACCCGGCGGCTTCGGCGTGCTTGATGATTTGTGCGAAGTCGAGGTTGCCGTTTCCAAGCTCGGCCATTTCCGGATGATTCTCGCGCGCGTTGAATCCGTAATCTTTGAGATGAATCGTGGGAAGGCGACCGTGCATTTTGTCGATCCAGGCGATCGGATTTCCGCCACCAAACTGGATCCAATAAGTATCCAATTCTGCGTGCAGTTCCGGTGCGCTGGAGAGGATCGCTTCAAGAACGATCTTATCGCCGTAACGAGCGAATTCCATCCCGTGGTTGTGGTAAGCGAGTCGTTTGCCGGCCTTGGCGAATATGTCCGAACTCTTGCGCAGTCGTTCGATAAATCGGGCCACAGTGGCGGAGTCACCTAGATCCATTTCACCAGGGAAGGGGTAGACGACCAAATCAGTGCCTAGCGGTGCCAGTGTATCGAGGGCCTGATTCGGCTCTCTCAGGAGCGCCTGTGAAGGCCCGTGCACTGAACAGATCTTGATTCCTTCACCGTCAACGATCCTACGGATTTCTTCTGGTGAAACTTTGGAGATACCGATCATCTCAACAGCTTGATAGCCGATGGCACGTACTCGTTGGAGGGTCGCTGCCAGCTTTTTTGCGGATTGGATGAAATCGCGAAGTGTATAAATCTGAAGAGCGATTTGAGAGGGGTTCATGCAAGTGTTAGTGCTGGTGTTGGTAGGGCTGAGCTAAAGCTCGCCCTACCGATTAAGATTATGAAAAATCTGCAATGGGACGGATCGGACGGAGCGGACGTGGGCGCTCGCATGTTGAGCGGATTTCAAAAGTTGTGTCGCCGCCGGCACGTTCGATGATTGCCTGAAGAACCTCCAGAACATGGAACGCTAGTGCTCCCGAAGCTCGGTGCGGTGATCCGGACGCGATACCTGCAGCCATATCTGCAAGGCCGATCCCTCGATAATTGGCGTCGGCGAAACTGTGGGTATGCGCGATGTCATCCCAACGACCGACAGATTGCGTGAGACGCACATTGCCTCCGAACCAGTTCGGATCGGGAATTTGGACAGATCCTTTGGTCCCGTAGACCTCGATTGGCGGATGGTTGTGTCCGATAACATCGAAACTGAAAACGAAATTAACAAACGGGCCCGAATGAAATTCGAGGATCGCGGCGACGTAAGTCAGGACATCAACGGCAAACTCCTGTCCTTTGCGCGGTCCACTGCCGACGACACGTTTTGCTCTGGGTTTCGAGCCAAAAGAATGGACTCGTTTGACTGGACCAAGAAGGTTCACCAGCGATGTCACGTAGTATGGGCCCATATCCAACACCGGGCCTCCGCCGCGTTGATAAAAGAATTCCGGACCGGGATGCCAGGATTCAGGACCGTCATTCATGAAGAAGGCGGTGCCGCCGATCGGCTGGCCAATGGCGCCATCGTCAACCAATTTTCTGGCGGTCTGTTGCGCGCCACCGAGGAAAGTGTCCGGGGCGCAGCCAACGCGAAGTCCTTTTAGCTTGGCAGCGTTCAGGAGCGGTTCGGCCTCTTCTCGAGCTAACCCCAAAGGCTTTTCAGAGTAGACATGTTTGCCTGCATCAATCGCGGCTTGACTGACCGGCACATGGCTCTGCGGTAGCGTCAGATTCAGGATTGCGTCAATCGAAGACTCCTTGAGAAGCGCGTCAACAGGCTTTGCTTCAATACCAAATTCCTTCGCACGAGCTGTCGCAACCTCCTCACGGATATCCGAGCAGGCGACGATCTTAAACTGGGGAAAGTTCGATCTAAGGTAAGCGGCGCTGATAACGCCTGATCCGATGATGCCGACACGGAGTGGAGTGGTCATAGCAAGAATGTGAGTGCTAGTGCGGATGTGCGTGAGAAAGTGCGGACGTGTCCACTGTGGCTTTAGCGAAGGTGGCGCCGACACGAAGTGGAGCGGTCATAGCAAGAGTGTGAGTGCTAGTGTGAGTGTGCGCACTTGTCCACACTAGCTTTAGCGAAGCTGGATGTCGCTGATTTTTCGACATGGGTTGACCGGTTCAGTGCACTTAGTACGGCGCGGATCGAGGCAAGCTCGATATTTGTATCTACGCCGGCTCCCCAACG
This sequence comes from Chthoniobacterales bacterium, assembly GCA_051984705.1. Taxonomy (GTDB): domain Bacteria; phylum Verrucomicrobiota; class Verrucomicrobiia; order Chthoniobacterales; family JAFAMB01; genus JBKPBY01. The sequence goes on from JBPYFC010000111.1 coordinate 4,905, forward strand.
CGTCGTTGTCTCATCCAATCTTATTTGGATGTAAGCAATGGCGCTGGCTTGGGCACCAGAACTTAGCGCGTGTTCGCTGTAGTACACAACTTCGAAACCTGGAACGCCCGCCTCGCTCAATGCTTGGACAAAGGCGGCAATCGGGCCGTTCCCTGTGCCGGCCAGATACCGGCGTTCTCCATTGTGTTGGACAGTCGCCCGGCAATGGAATTGGCCGGAGGAACCATCGGCGTGGAATTCTTCCAGCTCCCACGGGGTGTTGAGCTCAACATATTCGCGCCAGAAGATTTCTCGAAGCTCCGAGGCGGTAACCTCGCGTCCGAGGCGATCTACCTCATCATTCGCCAATGGACCGAACTCGCGCTGCATCTCTTTCGGCAGCTCAATTCCAAATTCGCTCTCCAGCAGGTATGAAATACCCCCTTTACCACTCTGACTGTTGACGCGGATGACCTCGCGGTATTCACGCCCGATATCCTGCGGATCGACCGTCAGATACGGCACATCCCAATGCTGAGCGCCTCCATTCGTTTTCCATTCTGCGAGCCCTTTCTTGATAGCGTCCTGGTGAGAGCCGCTAAACGCCGTGAACACGAGCTCACCGGCATAGGGCTGCCGGGCCGGGATTGTCATTCCTGTGCACTCTTCGTAAACGTGCATCAACGAATTGATATCCGAAAAATCGAGCTTCGGATCGATGCCGTGCGCATAAAGGTTCATGGCGACGACAACAATGTCCAGATTCCCCGTTCGTTCACCGTTGCCGAACAGTGTGCCTTCTACCCGCTCAGCTCCGGCCAAGAGCGACAGCTCCGTAGCAGCGACGCCGGTGCCGCGATCGTTGTGGGTGTGTACACTGAGTACAATTGAATCTCGCGATTTAATGTGCCGATCAATCCACTCGATTTGATCCGCGTAAATGTTCGGCATCGCGACTTCAACGGTATCCGGAAGATTTAAAATCATCTTCTGTTGCGGGGTTGGTCGCCAAACGTCGATAACTGCTTCACAGACATCCTTGGCAAACTCTACCTCTGTAGCCGAAAAGCTTTCCGGCGAATATTGGAGAGTAACATTGCAGTCTTTGAGCGTGGGCAGTCTTTCCTGAATCCATTCAGCTCCGCGAGTTGCTACTCTAATGATCTCCTTTTTGCTCATGCCGAACACCACCCGGCGCTGAGCAGGCGAAGTCGAGTTGTACAGATGGATGATGACGTTGTGCGCGCCTTGCAGAGATTCGAATGTCCGGTCAATGAGATCTTCGCGTGCTTGAACAAGCACCTGGATACGCACGTCGCCAGGAACTCGATCTTCTTCGATGAGGCGCCGGTTGAATTGGAACTCTGTGTTAGAAGCGGCAGGGAATCCGACTTCGATCTCTTTGAAGCCGCATCGGACCAGTGCGGCGAACATCTTCAGCTTCTGCGAAACGTTCATCGGCACGGGGAGCGCCTGGTTGCCGTCTCGCAGGTCTACGCTGCACCAGATTGGAGCTTTAGTGATCGACTGGGTCGGCCAACGGCGGTCGGGCAAATCGATCGGAGGAAATGGGCGATACTTCTGACTCGGGTCAGTGATCATATTGGGTGTGAGTGCTAGTGCTAGTGTTAGTAAAATACGAAGTTAGAAAGTACGAACGTAAAGTTCGTGCGCGAAACCGCGCGCTCGACAATTACACGGTGATGGCTCCCTGCAGCAGCCGATGCCTATCAGGCGGCAATCAGTGCCGGGAGCAGTGTAAGTCGAGCTGAGAGACGGACGGACATCCAGGTGAATTTTGGCAAGGAACCAGAAGATGTCAAGCGGTGAGAGGCGGAACGCCGGGAATGGGAAAAGTGAGATGGGAGAGGGCGCAGTTTTTCGGCTTTTGGGGTACTGGGTTTCGCCTTTGCTCTGGCGTTGCAGCGCGTGGCCGGCGGCGCTCCGAGAGGGGCGGTCGAGGTCAACCCAGGGCTTTGGCCCTGGGAAATGGCGTAAAGGGCGATCTGCCCCGTAAGGGCAACAGAATCTGGGTGCGCCATTTTTGCGGGGCACGCCAACCGTGGAATGAAGGCCCGGAGCTAGCGTTATCGCTGCGACGAGGATGGAGACGGCGAGGGGGTCGCGGCCGATTTTGAAGGGCTCGGGGAAGAAACTGGAGCGGATGCAGAAGGAACTGGGTTGGCAGTATACTTGGCCTTTGCTTCG
>JBPYFC010000112.1:0-5511 GCA_051984705.1 Chthoniobacterales bacterium
CATCCCTAACGGAAAAACAAGCGACCAGTACTGCGGATCGTACGTGATCGGCACGCGCTCGATCACATGCCTCCAGAAGCCAACAATGACTAACAACGGAATCCACCAGGTTCCGGTCGCCCAGAAAAACAAAGTAAACCCGCTGATAAAGGGTTCAATGCTGCGCAGAAACTCCCAACTTTTGGCGCTCAGCAATAGGCGCGCCCCCGCCAATGTCGTAATCGCCAGTGCACCCATATTGATCCAGTAAGGGGGCGTAAGCTTCGCCGGTTCCAGACGAAGAAAAATCCAACGATAAACGATCAGCGCAATGAACAGGATATAAAGCATTGCGCCTAGCATGTATGCACAGAGCGCTCCAAATAGAACGAGATGGATGGGACCAAGCGTCTGAGCAACCTGGGTTCCCAGCACGGCCAACGACTCCGTCGCGACAGTCACCAGAAGCCAGGCTCCATTGATCGCAACGTCAATCGATGGCTTGGGCTCGACAATGGTGACTGCAGCAAAAAACGTATAGATCAGCAGAACCCAAAGCAAAACCGCCAATATCCACAGACCTGCCGCAACCGGTAAGGCCGGCGTGAGGACGGCAAACTGCACCCCAAGAACGCTGGTTCCTGCCACCGTGGTTAAGAAAGTGACTCCCCGAGCATGATGAGTTAAATCATCGATGAAAACGGATCTGAAAAAAGCAATTCGCAGAACGGTGATGATCCACAGAACGATGTAACAAACGACGTTTAACCAGAGCAACAACTCCGGAAATCCGGAAAAACCCTCGAAGTGCATCGCCAACGACACGATGCCCGTCGCCATAACGAGGGCAAAGTAGCCTGGAAAAAAATTCTCAAGAAAACCAGGCTTCGCTTCCGGGGGCGGCGGGGTCATGCGGGATCACCGTTCGAGGCCCCGTAAATAGAAGAAAAGGCCTCCATTAAGCGCGAAGCAAAGTAGACTTGCTAGCGCGGCCGGCAAGACAGTCTCCTGATGCCCCGCGAGAAAGGTTTCCATGGTCGTCGTAAAAAGCCATAGCTGGAGAAAGACGATGATCGTCTGGAAGGCGGCAATACCCGAGACGATTGTCGCTCTTTGTCTTCGGGCAAACTGAGAGATTCTCATATCACGCCTTCCACATAGCCGTTTGCAAACACTTTGCCATCGCGTACTTCCAAACCGACTCTTGGCAATGGGCGTCGCGGAGGACCTGCTACGGGTTCGCCGTTCCGAATGTCGAACCATCCTTCATGGCAGGGACAGTGCATGCGCCCCAGATCGGGCCTGGGCAGAACAGGGCAGGAGAGATGCGTGCACTTTTGCCCGTAGGCGACGAAGCCTGTATCAGAAAGCCGGACGAGAATACACCGGTTTCCTGGCTTCGGATAATCGAAAAGTTTTGATTGCCCAATGGCAATTTCGTTTAGGGAAGCGATTTCTTTCAGCGGCGGTTTTCCGGCGGCTTTCCTCCAGCTTTGGACCAGAAGAATCCATAACTGGCCGCTCACAAACCCCGCACTAATTAACATCAAAAACGCGACAAACTCGCGTCGCGATCGATATTCATCGTCGGGCCAATCGAGCGGAAAATCCTTGCGCCAAACCGGTTGATCTTTTGCCGGCCGGCCATCGGGAGCAACTGAAAGGACTTCTGAATCTTCTTCAGGCATGGGAATCCTCCGGGTTCATTGAATCCAGCAGCAGATCCTCTTCGATTACGTTTCCGATTGTCGGCTGATACATAGCAGAGAGCACATCGATTTGTTCGGGGACATTATTTTTTGGCACGAGCATTCGTGTGCGTGTGGTAATTGTCTGCGCGCCAAATTGAAAGGTGTTGACCGACGCGGAATTTGGCCGCAAGCGGGCGACTTCCTCCTCCGTGCCGAAAAACAGAGCCTGGCTCGGGCACACCGATGCGCACATCGGCAGTTTGCCGATCGAAGTACGATCGTAGCATTGGTCGCACTTCATCATCAGCTCCATGCGAGTGTTCATCTTTGGAATACCGAAGGGACAAGCCAGAACGCAGTTATTGCAGGCGATGCAACGCGGTTTCCTTGCTGTTTGCACCACTCCGTCGCCGGTACGCTTGATCGCGTGGGCAGGACAGACTTCAGCGCAGGTTGGCGAGTCGCAGTGCATGCAAACGACCGGCACGGTTTGCGTCGAGTTTGCCCGATCAATGTAGTCAAGCTGAATCATCGAGTAGCCCTTGTGCGTGTCGCATTCCGAACAGGCTTGCACACATGAGTTGCATCCGATGCACCGACTCGGGTCGACGTAAAAGTAACGGGTCTGGGAAGCGGTCATGTGTTAGCGTGGCTGCGCCTTGGGTTCCTCGGCCCCCTCCTGAGGCGCATCGGCCTTGTGCAAACGCACGGCACAAACCTTGTACTCCGGAATGTGCGAGATCGGGTCTTGCGCAGAGATCGTCAACTGATTAGCGCTCTTCTTCCCTGCCCAATGATACGGAATAAAAATCGTATCCGGACGAATCGTTCTCACGACGCGAACTTCGAGGGTGATCGCTCCACGGCGAGATTCCACTGTGGCCCAATCGCCAGTTTTGAGCCCAAATTTTTGGGCGAGCATCGGGTGAACTTCTATGAAGGGGTCGGGACATTGGTCAACCAACGGGCCAATCCTTCGCGTTTGTGTCCCTGAAAGAAAGTGACTGATGACGCGGCCGGTGGTCAGCATTAATGGGTACTCGGCGTCGATCTCTTCGGCCGGTGGACTGTATTTCGCAATATTGAAGTGCGCTTTACCATCCGGAAAGTAGAAGGGCCCGTTTCCTTTCGCGATTGGATTCCAGGAGTTCGCCTCGAACATTCGCGGAGTCCCCGGATGCTCGTCAGAAGGGCATGGCCAGAAGACACCGCTCTGCTTCTCGATTTTCTCGTAGGTAATACCAGAGTAGTCAGCCATCCCTCCCTTTGACGCGATCCGGAGCTCGTTAAATATCTCGCGCGCCGAATGAAATTCGAATCCATGAGGGCGTTTCAATGCATGCGCGATATCCTGGATAATTCTCCAATCTTCGCGTGCCTCTCCTGGACAATCGACCGCTTTGTTAATTTTGACTACGCGACCCTCTGCAGTTGCCACGACGCCTTCATCCTCCTCTTGCAACGACCCAGGAAGAACAATGTCGGCGAAGCGCGCCGTGTCGTTGAGGAAAAAATCAATCGCCACGTAGAACTCGAGTTTCTCGAAAGCGCGCCTGACAAAGTTATTGTCAGGCAAAGAGACGATGGGATTGAAAGAGATCGAAAGCAATCCGCGAATTTCGTTGCGATCGATCTTCCGGATTATTTCGTAAGCGTCCACGCCGGCTTCTGGCAGTTCTTTTGCATCCACGCCCCAGACGCTCGCAATGTATGCCCGATGCTCAGGGTTGCTGATCTCTCGCATCCCTGGCAACTGATCGCACTTCTGGCCGTGCTCGCGCCCACCTTGACCGTTCCCTTGCCCGGTGATCGTCCCATAACCGCAGCCTTCGCGTCCAATACGCCCGGATGCGAGGACCATGTTGATCGCGCCCAAAACGTTTTGAACGCCGTGAGTGCTGTGTTCGATACCGCGGGCATGCATGAGAAAACTGGTTTTGGCCTTTCCCCACCATTCCGCCGCCTGTAAAATGCCTTTTTCGGCAATACCTGTAATCTTGGCGGTTCGCTCCGGGGTCCATTCCTCCACGCTTGCCGCCAGCTCGGGGAACCCGACGGTCCACTTCTCGATGAATGAACGATCGATCCAATCGTTTTTGATCATCAAATGGAGAATGCCGTTGAACAAAGCAACGTCTCTCCCCGGCTTAATTGGAAGGAAAAGGTCGCAGGTCCGCCCGATTGGGGTGATTCGAGGATCGACGACGATGACTTTGGCGCCGTACTCCCGCGCCTGCCAGACATAGTCAGTCGTGATCGGAGCACACTCGGCAACATTCGCTCCGCTAATCCAGACAACCTCCGCCTTCAAAATGTCGTCCCATGGGTTGGCGGCCCGGTCGACGCCAAAAGCCTTTTTGTTTCCAGCGCCTGCGCTCACCATGCAGAGTCGCCCATTGTAATCCGTGTAAGGCGTTTTCAGGCAAACGCGTGCGAACTTCCCCATCAGATAAGTTTTCTCAGTCGTGAGGCTCGCTCCGCTCAGACTTGCAAATGCGGATGGTCCGTACGTCTTCTGGATGCGATCGATCTCCTCGGCAACCTTTCTGATAGCCTCCTCATAGGGTATAGGGCTGAACCCGTTCTGACTTCCCGGGTCCCGTTTGTAGGCATGCAGCAGACGATCTGGATGTGCGCCTTGCAAGTAACGTTTCACACCCTTTGGGCAAAGTTTCCCTTTGTTGAACGGGAATGCATACCAAGGCTCGTAGCCGATCACCTGATTGTCCTTCACGAGCAATTGGATCCCGCATTGCTGCCCGCAAAAGCAGCAGTGTGTTTCTACTACCTTATCCGGCTCAACACCAGGATCCAATCGCATGCCAGTCGACCTCGAAAGATGCGGTCCGAACTTTTCTGTGATCGTTTCCGGTTGTGCGGCAAGCGTGGCCATAGATCTCGGTTCAAAAAGTGTGTTTACGGATGGAAATTCTCGCGATCTTCGATATCGAGGGGGCCTTCGCCCAGTCCCGGGTTAACCGGTACCGGCATCGCTGCCGGGAGCACAACCCCCTCGGTTTTCGAAGGGTGTGGAAACCGCAGCCGGCCTTGGGCCAGCGCTAACAACGCGCGGCGGCACCGAGGACAAATCCACTGATAATGCTCGACCTGGCCATCAGCTGTCTCATACCGGTAACCCAATTCCCGTTCAACCTTGATCAAGTCTTCCACGTGCATGCGAGACGAGAACGCGTGTCCGCATCTTCGGCATTTTGCCGGCTCCTCGGCTCGCGCAACATCCTTGTAAAAGCTGACGCCAACCTGCGCGGGCCGCTGAAAGATATGAAAAAACTTTCCAAACGGGAGCCAGAGGAGCGTGACGATGACTGTTGCAGCGTGAGTGATCGACATAAATTCATAGCCGTAGCCGCGCAGCCAGGTGTAACTCACCACCAGCAACAAACCCGTGATACTGACAGCAAATAAAAGAACCAGCGGTAGGATGTCTTCCCGGAAAAACTGAAACGATGCGGCCCCTTCATCACGCATCCGGCGGTGCATGGCAATCATCACGCCTGGTATAACCAGAAACGCCGCCCAGACGAGTCCATGAAAAGTCAGGAACGCGAAAATGGACTCCACTTTGAAGGCAATGGTTGGAAAACCGAACACATAGATCCGGTAGCTATCCAGGGCGCCTGGCACCGATTCGAACATGAGCCAGCCAAATACCAGCGGAAAGGTGATCGCCGCTGCTAGGACGCACCCCCACATGATCAGCCAGTGGGCTAGCCATCGGTATTTTCCTCGCAACCAGATAAACCGATTCAGCGCGAAATCCGCGGCTACCCGCTTGAACCAGTTGAGCGCGTGCTGCTTTCGGTAAGGCTGCTTGAAAAAG
>JBPYFC010000113.1:0-6257 GCA_051984705.1 Chthoniobacterales bacterium
ATCGAGAGACGTTTGTAACCAGTTGGGCTGATGTTCTGGCTAACAAGCCTGTGAACAGTGACATTGAGACTTACGAAAAGCCAGCCCCCGGCCTGAAGCGCATCCTCTTCATCGATCACCACCTTCCCATGCCGGATCGCGACTCTGGTTCCCTGCGGATGTTTCAGATCCTGAGGATTCTGAGAGGACTTGGTCACCACGTCACTTTCGTTCCAGACAACCTCGCCGATATCCCGCCCTATGGGGATGAACTTCGCAAACGTGGAATTGAGACCGTGGCCCATCCTTATCTAAAGAGCGTGCGCGCATACCTCGAAGCAAACGCTAACCGGTTCGATGTGGTCGTTCTCAGCCGCTGCGACTACGCCCGTAAACACATCGCGGACGTTCGGCTTCACCAACCCCATAGTCACATCATCTTTGACACTGTTGATTTGCATTTCCTGAGAGAAGATCGCGAGGCCGATCTGCTGCACGATCCGGAAATAAAACGAATCGCGCTCCAGAAACGGAAACTCGAATACGACCTCGTCGGTCAGGCCGATGAGACCTGGGTCGTCAGTGACTTTGAACAAGCGCTGCTACGCAACGAATGGCCGGAGAAGTCAATCGAGGTCGTCTCCAATATTGTCGATACTCCCGGATCAGCCACACCCTTCTCACTGCGGCATGGTTTTCTCTTTATCGGTAGCTTCCGGCATCCGCCGAATATTGACGCGGTGATTTTCTTTGCGAGAGAGATCTATCCTTTAGTCCAACCGCATCTGCCCGACGCGAATTTCTATGTGATTGGCGACAACGTGCCGCCCGCCATCGTAGCGCTCGCAAGCGAGCGTTTGATAGTCACTGGGTTTCAGCCCGATGTTCGGCCATACTTTGACAGCGTAAAGCTTTCAATCGCTCCTTTACGCTGGGGCGCTGGCGTGAAAGGAAAAATCAATCAAAGTATGGGCCTTGGTGTACCGGTAGTGGCCACTACGATCGCCGCGGAAGGCATGGCTCTGACCAACCGAAAGGAGATCGTCCTTGCGGACGAACCCGAATCATTTGCCCAAGCGGTGATCGAACTTTATCAATCTGAAGAACTCTGGACGCGAGTCTCTGAGAGCGGGCTTGAGAAGACGCGTTCGCAATACTCGGCTGATGCAGCGACAAGACAACTATCGAGACTCTTGGGAGATAGTCATCTGCGCGCTTCCGATGCGCCGAGAGACGGCTCCGGCCGTTTCTTCCCGGAGCGTCCTGCGCCGAATGATTTGCACATAACTGCCGCATCGTGAGCAAGGTTGCCTCAGTAGCTGCGATCAGGGGCAAAATCGCCGCCACGCCCAATCCTATTCCTCCGGTGGCAGGGGGCTGCACGAAGATAAGCTGGGAAACCAACGATCCACTCGGCGCCGAGATCCATGTCTTGACGCCAGACGAGGGCGAAAAGCTGGTCGCTAGAGGAACAACAGGATGCGTGGACATATCCTGGATCGCCCCTTCCAAAACTTACACGTTTTACCTTTACGGCTCGAGTGAACCCCGCCGCTCACTGGCTCAGGTTATCGTCGAGCGAACCGATGCCTCGATCGACAATGCTCTCGACCAACTGGCGGAGGAAGCCGTTCAGGGCAATATCACTCTCGAGGCACTCGCCCGTTTCGTTGGCAAGATCGCGCCCCGCTGTGTTCGCAATCCTCGTTTCCCGGAATTTTTTCGCCTGTGGGAAGAACAGGGGGTGCACATCACCCCGGTCCACTTCTATCAACCCATTCCTAATACTCGCACCCTCCCGGAGAAGCTTTGGACCGAGCCGAGCGCGCTTGCCGGTCTTGACATGAATGAGGCAGTGCAATTGAACCTATTGCGCAACTGTTTCCCGAGATTTCGCGATGAATACGACCAGTTTCCGGTCTCAGCTCCGGAAGGGCCGGAACAGTTTTACTTCGACAACGGTCGATTCGGTGGAACCGATGCCCTCGTGGCCTACTGCATGGTTCGCCATTTCAAACCCAAGACTATCATCGAGATCGGCAGTGGCTATTCCTCTCTCATTTCCGGCGCCGCTGCCGCGAAGAACGGAGCTCCAGCGTTGGTTTGCATCGAACCATACCCGCTTGAATTCCTGACCAAAGGTTTCCCCGGTCTGCGCTCGTTAGTCCAAAAGAAAGTCGAAGATGTTGCTATCGAATTCTTCTCCCAGCTCCAATCCGGCGACATTCTTTTCATCGACAGCTCGCACACCGTAAAGATCGGCGGAGATGTGAACTATCTTTTTCTGGAAGTGCTCCCACGGCTTAATCCCGGTGTCATCATTCACATTCATGACATCCTTTTGCCTTTTGATTATCGGCGCGACTGGGTAATGGATGAATTCCGATTTTGGACGGAACAATACCTTCTCCAAGCCTTCCTATCCTATAACTCCGAGTTCGAGGTCTTGGTTGCTAATAGCTACATGGCCCATTACCATCTCGGCGAATTCAAGAAAACCTTTCCACATTCCCCGTGGTGGGGTGGCGGAAGTTTCTGGATGCGGAGAAAGCCGGTCATTTGATATTCGGCAGCTCATTTTTTGCGGGCAATTGCCAGCAACGAACTTCCAAAAGGGAGCGGCCATCGCCGCTCGATGGCAAATCGCTCCAACCCGATGATGCCTCTCAATATTTCGTTGACGACTGGCACCACTTTCAATTCAGCCGCGACCTTTGCCGCAGCCTTTTTCGACCCGAGCGTGTTGCTCCGTCTCCGCAACAGCCACAGCAGCGGAAAAAGAGGCATCATGAATTCAGTGAGATACCCTGGCTCGAAGCCGTTACTCACCAGAACAGAAGTTAGTACAGGTTGCTCATAGCGGCGGACATGGCACGCAGCAACATCGAAGTAACTCCAGAGCGACATGTGGGCGGGAACAGTGAGCGCAAGTGTGCCACCCGGCTTCAGCAGCCGGTGTAATGCTGCTAACGTTTCCGACTCGTTGCTGAGATGCTCCAGCACGTCAAAAAGTCCAATCACATCGAATTGCCCATCGACGGGTGGATTCAAGACATCACCTGCTACCACTCGGCATCCGGTTCGCTCTCTCGCAAACGCTACCGCTTCGGGGTAAAGGTCCAGCCCCATCAGTTCGCCTCGATCGCAAACCCCGGTGAGATATCGCAAGACGACGCCCGTGCCGCATCCGACCTCAAGCAGTCCGAAACCATCGGGCAGGTCCTTAACAACGTTCGAAACCGCAGCACCAATAACTCGGTTACGCGCGCCAAACCAGAAATGCCGGTCTTCCACCTCGGCGATCTTTCGGAAGTATTGCGGGTCGTAGCTGTCAGACTGCCTAGCTACAGAGTCGTCCATTGTCGACCTAGACACAAGGAGCTATCGCGCCCCTACCCAAAGTCCCAACGAAACGATGAGAACCCCGAGCCACTGATTGACTGTAACGCGCTCTCCAAAACAGGCCGGAGCAAGTACTAACACCAGCATAATCGGCAGTGCCATAAATGGATATGCGACGGAGATTGGCAGCCGAGAGACTGCCGGGAACCATGCGATGGCTGCAACAAAAGCACATACAAGGCCGGCCAGGACGATCGGATGCAGCAACCCCCCGGTGATCAGCGCTACTAACCGAGGCGTTTGGTTGAAAGAGGCCGTGACCTTAGACATGCCTGCTTTAATCAGCAGTTGCCCCATGACGGTAAACGTTATGGTAACGAAGATGTAGAAATATCCGGACTTCAGTAGCCTCATCAGGCGCTTTCTTAAATACGTGCCCCCTCAGGGAAGAACCTTACTGCGAAAACTCCACGATCGCGTCGATCACCCGATCCTGATCATTTTCCACGAGGGTGTTAAAAAATGGCAATCGCAGTAAGCGATCACTCAGATCCTCCGTAATCGGGCAATCTCCCGGCTTTCCACCCAGTTCTCGTCCGTATTTCGACAAATGCAGAGGCAGGTAGTGAAAGACAGCAAGAATACTGTGCCGCCGAAGATGAGCGATGAGGTCCTGGCGGAAACTTAGTGACGGTAAGAGCAGGTAAAACATGTGATAGGTCTGCTCGCAATGTGGAGGGATAACCGGCAAACGAACGCCATTACGATGCGCCCATTCGCGTAGAGCCGCGTTATAATTGTTCCAAATCCGAGACCGGCGCTGCTGTATCTCTGTCCATTTCTCCAGTTGCGCATACAAAAAACCCGCCAGGACATCGCTCACGACATAACTCGAACCCAGATCGACCCAGGTGTACTTGTCCACCTGCCCGCGAAAGAAACGGCTGCGGTCAGTTCCTTTCTCTCGAATAACTTCGGCTCGCTCGATGTACTTGGGATCATTGATCAAGAGCGCGCCGCCTTCGCCGCATGTAATGTTTTTTGTTTCATGAAAACTTTGTGTGGCAAGGGGGCCGAAAGTTCCCAGCCAACGGCCTTTAAATTTTCCAAACAAGCCATGCGCATTGTCTTCCACTACGGAAAGGTTATGACGCTGCGCAATGGCCAGAATGGCGTCCATCTCGCAGCCAACCCCGGCATAGTGCACGACCAGAATTACCTTGGTTCGTGGAGAAACAAGCCCTTCAAGTTTGGACTCATCGATGTTCAGAGTATCCGCGCGGATATCGGCAAACACGATTCGCGCACCACGCAACGCAAATGCATTGGCCGTGGAAACAAACGTGAAGGAAGGCACAATAACTTCGTCACCGGGTTGAATGTCGAGAAGTAAGGCACACATCTCGAGCGAATGTGTGCAGGACGTGGTGACGAGTGCTTTCCGCACGCCCAGAGTTTCTTCGATAAAGGCCTGACACTTGCGCGAGAAGGTTTGGTCGCCCGCGATCTGGCCAGACGCCATCGCTTGGGCAATGTAATCGAGCTCCCTGCCAACGAGCGCCGATCGATTGAACGGTATTGCCGGCTCGATTGCCTTCGCAGGCGCTGTTTCAATAGGCGCAACAATCGTTTTCAAGCTATTCGGGAATTAGATGCCGTGTGATCCAGTCTCCCGCGTTCGCCCGACGAGCGAGCGTAATCACGGGAGTAGGGTCATATGATTGTCGCACATGTTCTACTGTCATCGATTCTGTTTCAAGGATAACTGCTGAAGCAACCGCTTCTTCACCGCGGTCGCGGTTCTGACCGACCGAACCCGGATTCAACAAAAGCGGCCTCCCGTTCTCTCCGCGGAAGAAACGATGTGTCTGACCAAAAGCAACAAGATCAAATGCGAAATCTTTCAGCCGCTGGAGCTGGTGAGAATCCGCGTAAAGATACTCATCGAGCGGCTGCCACGGACTTCCATGCACCAGCAAGATCGATCTGCCCCCGATCAATCCTCCCCAGGAAACTGGAAGCGCCGCCATCCAATCCCTGTGTTTTGATTGCAGAGTAGCTTTGGCGTAAGCAACGCCGAACTCCACGGCTGGCGGGACATTCAAGGGACAGCTGTTTAGCACGTAATAGTCGTGGTTGCCGAGAACGCAGATTGCGTTTAGTTCGCGCAATAAATCGATGACTTCGTTAACCCAGCAGTAGTAACCCGTAAAGTCGCCGAGACAAATTACGCGGTCGGCCGCGCGCAAATCGGCCTCGATCGAGTGAAGCGCCGGCAGATTGGCGTGAATGTCGCTGATGATCGCGGCCTTCAATTTTCGCGAGCAATAGCAAGGATCGAATCTTCGAGGGACCAGGCCGGTTCGTAACCAAACGATTTGCGGGCGCGTTCAATCGACACTTCCCACCGCAGATCCTCTTCCGGGTCCGCCTTGCCAGAAAACGCGATGTCAGACTTGGACGCAGTTAAGCTAATGCAGAGCTTTGCCAGATCGATATTCGAAATGGAATGATCGCCGGCAATGTGAAACACGCCATGGACGACCGTGTTCAGCCCGAGTTCCACGGCATGCGCAATGTCCCTCACATCTACGTAATTTTGTGTTCGCGTTCCTTTTCCTTCCAGGCAGATTGTTTCGTTCCGACGCGCTTGCCTAACGAAAGCAGGCAAAATTCGATTCTGAGGCATCCGAGGGCCGATTGGCGCACTTAGCCGGTACGAAAGCGTCCGGAGAGCATTGGAGTTGGCGAGTGAAACGAGCTGCTCGCCGACCAGCTTGGCCGCATGATATGCAGTAATCGGCGCGGCCGGATGCGCTTCATCAATTGGAAGACTTCGCGGAATACCGATGACCGGAACACTCGACATATAGATGAGGGTCTTGCATTTCCAGCGCAAGGCGAGCCGTAGAACGCTTTGCGTTCCCAACACATTG
>JBPYFC010000114.1:0-4123 GCA_051984705.1 Chthoniobacterales bacterium
AATGCAGCGTTTTGGCTTGTGAGGTCAAACGAAGATCAAAGGGGAGTCTTGGAGCCGACGCTGCAACATCGACGCCGACACGCCGACACGCCGATACCCTCTTTGACCCGTCCCTCCACCTGCGCTAAAGTGGCGTCCCATGTCCGAACAGTCCGCCTCTGCACCTCCAAAACCCAAAAAGATCAACCTCCGTACTCCGGATGTGATGCAAAGGGTTCAGCAGCAGGTAGAAGAGCACTATCGCAGCGTTGCGGTTGAACGGATTCGCGCCAACGGAGGCGTCCTGACAATCGGTGATACGACAGTACTGTTAGCAAAACAGTTCGGGTTTTGTTACGGCGTCGAACGCGCGGTCGACCTCGCCTACGCTGCTCGCAAGGTCTTCTCCGACAGGCGCTTATTCATTCTGGGAGAGATCATCCATAACCCACTGGTCAACGAGCAGATCGCCGCCATGGGTATCAAGAACCTGCTCGGTAACGGTCGCGAAGCCGAAATCGACGAATTAACTGCAGATGACATTGTTATTGTGCCGGCGTTTGGGACCGATCTCCCGACCCTCAAACGAATTCAGGAGCGTGGCTGCCAATTGGTCGATACCACCTGCGGCGATGTGATGAGCGTCTGGAAACGTGTCCGGCAGAATGCGAACGAAAACGTAACCTCAATCATTCACGGTAAAGCGGAGCACGAAGAAACAAAAGCGACTGCCTCGCGAGCACTCGGGCTTGGACCCGGGCATTTCCTGATCGTATTGACCCTGGCAGATACTGATTACGTCTGCGACTACATCCGGCACGGAGGAGACAAGCAGGAATTTCTGCAGCGTTTTCCCAACGCCTATTCCCCGGGCTTCGACCCAGATATTCATCTTACCGCCGTCGGAGTGGCCAATCAGACCACCATGCTCAGAGGCGAAACTGAAGAAGTGCAACGGCGGATCCGCGCTGCGATCATTGATCGTGATGGACCAGAACTCGGGGCAAAAAATTTCCGGTTCTTTGATACGATCTGTGGAGCAACTCAGGAACGCCAGGATGCACTGAAGGAACTGTTGCGGGAGAAAATGGATCTGCTGCTGGTAGTCGGCGGATACAACAGCTCCAATACCTCGCATCTGGCCGAGATGGGCGAAGCAAAACTGCCGACATATTTCGTGGGTAACGCTTCCAATCTCGAGTCAGCGGCCCGAATCAGCCATTACAACCTTCACGAAAAACGGGAACGGATTACCGAAAACTGGTTACCAAGCGGGCCATCGGTCATCGGAATCACCGCCGGAGCCTCCTGCCCAAACAATCTGATCGAAGAAACAATCCTCCGCGTCTACGAACTCCGCGGAATCTCACGCCACGAAGTCTTAGCGGCGTAAGGGAGGAACCTCACGCCAAGACGCAAAAAGGATCTCACGCCAAGACGCCAAGACGCAAAGGTAAGACTCAGAAATACCGAGGCTGGGATTGGGACCCGAGGCCTTCGTGCGCCCGCCAACATTCAACACTAAATACCCGGCAGCAACCGGCGAGACGGCGGAGAACCTTTGCGATCTTTGCCCCGCTGAAGTGCAACTTCGCACAATTTCGCGAGGAAGTTCAGGCAGCAATTTTTGTAAGTTGTTCAACATCAGCGGAAGTCCTGGCTGCATAGGGAACGCCGAGATCGCCGAGAAGGCGAGCCGCCAAAAGCCAAACGCCGCTCCGAAGCTCGAAGCTAGAATGAGTGGTTGGTAAGGAGTCCGAGGTAAATGCGGTCCTCCCGGTCTTCGAGATTCTAGCTTCCAGATTCTAACTTCCTCTCGCTCTCCGCCGTCCGCTGCCGGCGCTGTCGCGCGATGTCGGCGATGCCGGCGTTTCTCTCTTCCGTCTTTTCATTTCTTGCGCAAAATCGCGTCGTGTTGATTCGATCAGCTCCCGCAAACCATCTGCGGAGATACAATCCGCACCAAATGTAATGGCCGTTTGCTGCTCCAAATGATCTGAGGTCGCGACCGTGATCGGATACATCTTGCCATATTTGGCCACCAGGCGCTCCACGATGTCATCCGCGGTCTGACCGCTGCTTGAATAGAAGATCTGGATTCCTCCGGGCTCCGTGTCCTGAGTCACCGTTGCGCCGCGACCGTCAAAAACCACGACCACATTAATGCCAGTAAAGTCCTGATACTCTGTCAGCAGTTTAGTCAGTCGATCCCGAGCCGAGGCAGTCTTCTTACTATGAAGCATCCGCAACTCCGGCCACGCAAAAATGACACTATGGCCATCGACAATTAGGTAGCGGTTCACAGCGGTCGGTTTTCCCTTTTTAACCGCAGATTACGCAGATTCCACAGATAGTTTAAAAGAACTTCGCCGCAGCCAGACTACGCCTACGTTGAGAAATCTGCGGAATCTGTAGTTGCTTTTAGCCGGCTTTAAAGACCCGAATCGTCCTATCCAATTCGCGTGACAGGACATCGATCATTGTTCGAGGAGATTCCAATCCGGGGAGAAGCCCCGTGTTCTCCATCACTACCAGGCTACACCGCTGGGCAACAGGTTGCAGCCGATACGCCTGTTCCAGCGGCGGGTAAGACACTTTATCCCCCCAGATCAAAGTGACCGGATGCGGGATCTCGGACAACCTTCGCTCTAAGTCCAAATCAAACCGTCCGCTCAGCCACCGAAATACTGCATATTCAGCGCCCCATTGTTGAGCGAGGTACGAAATGACGTTCACATCCTCCATCGTCACAGCATCTGCTTGAGCAAAGGCGTAGCGTTCAAGCCACTTTTTCACTTGAGCATGACCTGAAATATGTCGCCGATACAATGGTCGCTTGAACAGCGGAAATTTCGAAATGATTCGATAACGGCGCGGGATGCCCGCTACCTCGGCAATCGGCATGACAAGAATCAGCCGTTGCACCAAATCAGGATGCTGCGCCGCGAGCATCGCTGCGAATCCAGCTCCAAAGCCGCTGGCCACAATGGTTGCGGGTTCGTTGTCGCTCTTAGCTCGGAGAAATTGTGCGAGAACATCGACATGATCAGCTGCAGACAGCGGTTGATTTGGCCGTTCTGACTCCCCAAATCCCAGGAGGTCCATCGCCATGGTTCGATACGTCCCGGCGAAGAACGGATAAACTTTTGACCACTCATAAGATGAGGCTCCGACGTAAACCCCGTGCACAAAAAGCAACGGTTCACCCTGACCCGATTCGTGGTAAATAATTTGACCTCGCGACGTCGGCAGCAGACGAGTCGCAAAAATGGCCGGCGAGATTGTTTCAGGTAGTTTCGGCCTGGAAATCGGCCGGACGGCATACCGGAATGCTAAGACGAGCGCCCCGAGAATTCCCGCTCCCAGACTGACTCTCCATGACTTCTTGGCTCGACTTAGAACAGCTCGCCACATGTTCGTTGGATTTCTCACAACTCCCCAAAACTGTACAGCCAGAAACTTTATTACTTTGGCAGTAGGGTTTTCAGGTTTCGGTTTTCGGTTTTCGGTTTTCAGTTCATCCGCGTCCGCACGCTCGATACGGAGCCTGGGTCTACAATCGGTAGGGTCGCGCTTTAGCGCGACCTCGTGCGGCAACACCTCGAAGGCTAAATCGAGAACGAGGACCAGAAAGGCTGTCGCGCGGTAACCCTACAGCTTTCTGCACCGCCGGGTCTCCGAACCGAAAACCGAAAACTGAAAACCGAAAACCGTTAACCCGTATGCCCGCGCGCCGCGCGATCCTACGTCAGCAGAACCTTTCCCGATCCCGGTGTAATCTGTCCAATAACCTTTCCCTCGGTCAAGGAGGCGACTTCCCCGGCATGGCGTTTGGCGACGATCAACACCATTCCAATTCCCATATTAAAAACCTGGAACATCTCTTCCCACGCGATATCGCCTCCCTTTTGGATTAGGCGGAAAATCGGTGGCAGCTTCCATGATTTTGTATCAATCAACGCATCCGCTGCTCGCGGGAGAATTCTGGGTAAATTATCCACTAGTCCACCGCCAGTAATATGCGCTACTCCTTTCACTCGCCCTTCCGGCAATGAAGCCAGAATTGGCTGATAGTTCTTGTGTATTCGAAGCAACTCCTCACCAAGAGGCTTGGTCAGCCCGTCAGATTTCTGACTCAAATCAA
>JBPYFC010000115.1:0-3665 GCA_051984705.1 Chthoniobacterales bacterium
TGAGGTTCTTTCTCTAATAACCAGCTAGCACATTTGGAGGCCCGCGCGGAAACGCGCGGGCTTCTCTTTTATGACTGAATCGGTCGCTGCATGATGGGATAGAGCAGAACACGCGCAGGTGGCGTGCGCTACATTCAGACAGATATATGAAACTAATCCGCTTTTCATCAGGACGAGAGGTACCAGCTCTTGGGCAGGGGACGTGGAGAATGGGCGAGAACCGCGCTTCCCGCGGCAAAGAGATTACAGCCCTACAGACCGGGATCGACCTTGGAATGACCTTAATTGATACGGCAGAGATGTACGGGGATGGTGGCTCCGAGGAGGTCGTCGCCGAAGCTATCGCAGGCCGGCGTTCGGATGTTTTTCTTGTCAGCAAAGTGTATCCGTATAATGCGAGCCGATCAGGCGTGGCAAAAGCTTGCGAGCGCAGTCTCCGCCGGCTGCGCACTGACTCTTTGGATCTTTACCTGCTGCATTGGCCGGGCTCGATTCCGTTCGCCGAAACGCTTGAAGGATTCCAAGCTTTGAAACAGAGCGGCAAGATCAAGGAGTTTGGGGTTAGCAACTTTGATATGACTGAGCTGCAGAACGCGATCGCTTTACCGGGTGGCAACGAAATCGCGACTAATCAAGTGCTCTACAATCTGCGCCGGCGAGGTGTGGAATATGATCTGTTGCCATGGTGTAAAGCACACCGAATCCCTCTAATGGCTTACTCACCGCTCGAGCAGGGCCGTTTGGATAACCGACTAGGTTCAGTGGCCAGGAAGCATAAAGCGACGCTGGCTCAAGTCGCCATCGCATGGTTGTTGCACCGGGATGACGTGATTGTCATTCCAAAATCGAGCGAAGAAGCGCGAGTACGAGAGAACTATGCGTCGCTCAACGTAAAGCTCACCAAAGAGGATCTTCAGGAACTAGATCGTTTATTTCCACCACCGCGCGCAAAAAAATCGCTCGAGATGCTCTAGCCGAAAGTAACGGACTGAAATGCACGCCAGGACGCGAAGAAGGATCTGACGCCAAGACGCAAAGACGACAAGGTAAGAGTTTTTTAGTCCGGAAAAGGGCGACACACTTATCGGCAGCGGATGGCAGACGCGCTATTTCGTCTTTGATGGTAGGTGAAGGGTCGAAGGCGATCCGTGCGGCTGCGTCGCCGTACCATTTAGGGCGGATCTCAAAAATCTTGGCGTCTTTGCGTCTTGGCGTGAGATCCTTCTTCGCGTCTTGGGCACAAAACGATCACCATACTCTTGCCTCAATCGATCAGCGTCTGCGCTGCTCCGGACACTACCGAAGACTTGGTAGCCCTGATCAATAAGCTTCTTTGCTATGGCAAACCCGATTCCAGTGGACACGCCAGTGATCACAACATGTTTCATGACTTTGTCTAATGGTTCGCTGCCAGTTTGGTTGTGATTTGCGGCCTTGCTCCAGCACCGCTAAGCCATCCGTTCGCTCGATACCAATCGAAGGTATCATGAAACGTCTCGGCAACCGGGCGGAAATGGATCCCCAGCTCGCGTTCGGTTTTGTCCTGCTTAAACCCGTTTCGCTGCCGCTCCAGCATGATGTTTTTAACGACTGCCAGATTGATCAACGCAGGACGCCGGGTAACTCGAGCAAAAACCTCATTTGCCGCCGCCATAATATAAAGCATCAGGATGGGCACACGTGTCTTCGGAGCAGGAATGCCGGTCACTTGCGAAAGCGTGGCCGCAATCTCGGCCATGCTCATACTTCGCCCCGCTGCCAGATATCGCTCGCCTCGTCGCCCTTTCTCGGCCGACGCAATCATGGCTGCGGCAACAATCCCGAGCGTCGACGACCGAGTAGCTGACATCAATAGTTCCCGGAACCTTTCTGCCGACAAAATCGAGAATGAATTGGCCTGCTACGGTAGGTCCTAGGTCGCCAGGCCCAAACATCCAGCCGGGTAAAATCATCGTCGCATGAGCATCTTCATGTTTGTCCAGAAAAGCTAACACCCGCTGATCCGCCTGGATCTTGCTCCGGTAATACTCGTCGCCATCGTTCTCGCGGCGGAGAACGGACTCGTCCGCCGGCTCCCCATTTGGGCTGACGCCTAGCACCGCAACGGAGCTGGTGTGCACAAACTTGCGGATCCCGGCAGCGTACGCGGCTTCGAAGAGGTTCGTCGTACCTTCAACATTGACTTGCTGTATGGGCGCCCAATTGGATACGCCTCGATAAGCATCGCGGAAAAAGGCAGCCGTATGAAAGAGGACATCATTGCCCCTGAGCGCGCCTGCAAATCGCTGGATATCCAGCATGTCGCCTTCCACCAGATCGACGTTGATAGAGCCGAATTGTTTGAGTGCTTTTTCACGTGAACGAACCAGAGCGCGTACTGTGACGCCCCGTTGAACCAAGGCTCTGACAAGATTATTCCCTAATAGACCAGTCGCTCCGGTCACAAACGCGGTTTTCATTGCTATACCTCCGTCCCGATTCAGCTTTTTCGTTTTGCTGCACGGCTCTTTCTTCTCGCGCTTGGGCGCCCGAGTATGCCTCCAAAAAACATTTGGACTAGAAATTCTGACAAGGCCTCCCTGGTGATCCGGCCCGTATCGATGAGTGAATCAAGTTCCGAATCCCTTACACTGGCGATCGCTGAATGAACCAGAACCTCGGTTGGGATCTCAGTTGTGATATCGCCCGCTCGTTTGGCATCATCAAAAAGGCGTTCGAGTGCGTCCCACATTCGATCCGAAGAAGCTACATAGGCCGCATTCTTGATCAGCACATCTTTCACCGACAGTTTGGCGTTGAATAGATCAGGAAACCCTCGTTGAAAGCGGAGCTCAATTGCTCTGCGGTAAGTCTGCTTCAGACGATCAATCGGACTTTGCTTCGAGGGCAGATTCTCGATGAACGTCGAAATCCGGTCCATGAACGAGATCAGTACGGCGGCTAACAGCTCTTCTTTGGATTTGAAATGCTGATACAAACTTCCTTTAGCAATACCGACCCGTTGCGCGACATCGTCCATGGTCATGGCCACAAAACCCTTTTGCGCGAGCAACTCATGTGTGGCCTCCAGGATCGCATCTTCGCGAAACTGACGCTGTCTATCCCGGAATGATGGGGTTGGTGGCCGCATACCGACCCAATTGCACTAAAGCGTACATAGAATGACCATAAAGTCAAGAAATGAATCTGGCCGTTCAATCGGTATCGCGGGCGGTGTTTGGGCGGCAGCGGTGCGACCATTCCGATCTAGTTGGCTCGATCCAACCTAATTGCCGAACCCCGGCTACCGCACCCTCAGCGCCCGAAAACTTTCCGGCGGATTTGCGATTGCCTCCTGTGCTGCAACCAGCTGGATCTCTCTTGCACCAGCTTTCAATGTTGCATCTAACACGGCAAAAATTGTTCCGGTAGTTTTTTGCAGCGCCCCCGCGATTGAGCCGGATCGCAGCCAATGAACGAAAAAAAGCGCCGCTGTAGCATCTCCAGCTCCATTCACTGTCATCGGTAAAAGAGGGGTCGTAACCAGAAATGCTTGTTCCTGGTTTGCCGCCAGCATCTCGATGCAGTCCTGCGGCGCATCCTGTCGGCGAAGGCTTGTCACAAGTACAATCGAAGGACCCAAGGCTCTGACTAGATCTACTGCTGCCAGAACAGATTGGAGATCG
>JBPYFC010000116.1:0-5692 GCA_051984705.1 Chthoniobacterales bacterium
ATTTTTATTCGACCTTGGGAAGAGGGTTTCAGCGATCCCAGGTCCGGCAGCCGGCCGCATCGGCATGATTTCTATCAGATCTTCTACATGAGGGCCGGTACGCGCTTGCTGAACATCGATTTCCGGCAGATACGGGTACAATCGCCTGCCCTGATCTTTGTGCCACCTGGCTCGGTGCATTTTTGGGGGTCGCCCGATGGAACTCTTGGATTCATGCTCTCGTTGCGCGAAGAATCCCTTCAAGGCCAAGCATCTGATCTGTTTCGGGAATGCCCCCCATTCGACCCGGCGCAATATCGGGCCGTTCTGCCGGTCACTAATGGCTCAACCGAAATGGTCGACTTCTGTTTCAAGCGCATCTCCGAAGAATTTGCTAACAAAGCCGATGGTTACGAATCTGCGCATATCGCGCTACTCCGGCTTCTCTTTGTCGAGATTCGCCGTTGCCTGCTGCGGAATCCAAGCAATCGACCGACTCTAAAGTATTCGGGGTTAGTCGCGCGGTTTCTTCGATCGCTGAGCTCGCGCCCCTATCAGGTGACCTCCGCTTCGCAGGTAGCGCGATCCTTGGGCGTGTCCCGGAACTGGCTGAATCAGCTGGTCAGACGTGAAACCGGGGCAAACCTGACAGATCATTTACAAAGGCGGCTGATGCTCGAATCGAAACGTCTTTTAGCGCACTCAGATTTGAATGTGTCGGAGATCGCTTACCAACTCGGGTTTCGCGATGCATCGTATTTTACGCGGCTCTTTCGCCAGGCCGAGCAGGTCAGTCCGCGTGAATTCAGGGAAAGGTATCGGTGACGGACGGTTCACGGAAGACGGTAGACGGAATACGATAAATACCTTCTTCCTGGGGAGCAGAGTGCTGGCGCTTTTTGCATGTTTTGACAAGACCACAATTCTGGAGCCGTAGAGCCCAGCGTAACTTTAACAACGGCAGATCTGTGATAGCTTAACAACTTCTTACCTGACCAGTCAATTTAGAGTAACTCGCATGATCCACCCGGCGTCCCTTATCTCACACCTGCTGATTCTAGAAAGGCTCCTTGACTAAACCTCATGTGGATCGTCCAACTGGCGCTTAGGCGGCCCTACACCTTTATCGTTTTGGCAATCGTCATCCTCATCATGGGGGTGCTGTCCATTCTCAACACGCCAAAGGATATTTTCCCGGACATCAATATCCCGGTTGTTGCCGCGATTTGGAATTTCACCGGGATGCCTGCCGATGATTTCTCGAACCGAATCACTTCCGTCTACGAACGCATTCTTACCACGGTGGTTAACGACATCGAGCACATCGAGTCCACCAGTTACAACGGCATCGGTGTTGTAAAACTCTACCTGCAGCCAAATGCGAGCGTTCCGATCGCGATGGCTCAGCTGACTGCGGCTTCTCAAGCGGTCCTTAAACAGATGCCGCCCGGCGAAACTCCTCCCTTAATTCTCAGCTTTAACGCTGCGAACGTGCCGGTTTTGCGACTTGGATTGAGCGGCGCCGGATTTTCAGAACAACAACTCAACGATTACGCGTTGAATTTTGTGCGGACCCAATTGGTGACGGTACCCGGATCGGCCGTTCCCTACCCCTACGGTGGAAAGACGCGCGTTGTTTCTATCGATATCAATAACGAAGCTCTCCAGGCCCGGGGGCTCTCCCCCAACGATGTCGTCAGTGCGGTGAATGCCCAGAATGTGATACTTCCATCGGGCACAGCCAAAATCGGCGGACAGGAATTCGACATCGGATTGAACGCCAGCCCACTAACGATCAAAGAGCTGGGAGATTTGCCCGTCCGCACCTTGAATGGGACCACGACGTATCTCCGTGACGTCGCGAGCGTTCGCGACGGGTTCACTCCGCAGACTAATATCGTACGATTCGATGGCAAGCGAGCCACGATGCTGCAGGTACAAAAAAGCGGAAAGGCGTCAACCCTCGATATCGTCGCCGGCCAAAAGCAACTGGTAGAACGCTTGAAATCGACTCTGCCGCAAGGCCTGAACATCCAGACGCTGACCGATCAATCTGTTTTCGTGACGGCTGCTATTCAAGGCGTGGTGAAGGAAGCGATAATCGCCGGCTGTCTGACCGCGTTGATGATTCTGATTTTTCTCGGCAGCTGGCGGAGCACTCTGATCATCGCAATTTCGATACCGCTTTCGATCCTGACTTCGATCGCTGCTTTGTCGGCTCTCGGTGAAACAATTAACATCATGACTCTGGGCGGTCTGGCGCTGGCCGTCGGTATTCTGGTGGACGATGCCACTGTAACGATCGAGAACATTGAGAGGCATTTGGAAGAGGGTAAATCACTCCATCAAGGCATTCTGGACGGCGCTGCCCAAATCGCAGTTCCCGCATTCGTATCGACGCTTTGCATCTGCATCGTCTTTGTCCCGATCTTCTTTTTGAGCGGCACCGCAAAATTTCTTTTCGCGCCACTTGGCGAAGCAGTCATCTTCGCGATGCTCGCCTCCTACGTTCTCTCTCGAACGCTGGTTCCGACCCTGGCGATGTATTGGCTGAAGGGAGATCGAAACGGTGAAACGGATGAGCCCGCGAGAAAACCGCTTCTTCCCTTCTGGGGTCTATTCAGCGCGATCTACCGTTTGTTTAATCGAGGATTCGAGCGGTTGCGTGAGAGTTATCGAGACCTCCTGGCAACTTGTCTGCGAAACACTCGCATCGTTACGATCGTGTTTGTCGGATTTGCGTTCCTCTCCATGCTTTTAGTTCCGTGGCTCGGTCAGGATTTCTTTCCTGCGGTTGATGCTGGCCGGTTTACTTTGCATGTGCGGACAAAGAGCGGAACGCGCATTGAAGAGGTAGCGCGCCAGGTGGATCAGATTGAAGTGGCTCTTCGCCAGGAGATTCCCAAAGAACAGCTGCAGGGGATCATCGACAATATTGGGTTGCCTTATAGCGGCATCAATCTCACCTACTCAAATTCCGGCGTCGCCAGCGCTGCCGATGCCGATATTTACGTTACTTTGAAAGAAAATCACGGTCCGACGGCCGAAATCATTCGCAAAGTCCGTGAACGAATTCATCGCGATTTTCCTGGTATCACCGCTTCTTTCCCGCCGGCAGACATTGTCGCTCAGATTCTGAATTTCGGTCTCCCGGCACCTTTTGATGTGCAGATTGTCGGGAACAATATTCAAGCGAACGCCGAACTGGCTAATCGGCTTTCTGACCGGATCAAGCACATCGCGGGAGCGGTCGACGTGCGTGTCCAACAACCATTCGATTCGCCCCGCATCAATTTGGCGGTAGATCGAACGAAGGCGTCTCAATTGGGACGATCGGAGAGCCTGGTTGCCAATTCGCTTCTGGGCGCACTGAGCGGATCCACGCAGACTGCGCCAAACTTCTGGGTCGATCCGCGGAACAGGGTGAACTACCAGATCAACACTCAAGCGCCGCAATACACGATAGACTCTCTCGACGCTCTACGGAACCTGCCCGTCACTGGGACCAGCGGAGCCACGACTCAGATTCTTGGCAACCTGGTACAAATCTCCCGGTCGTCCGAACCTCCAATTGTCACTCATTACAACATTCAGCCAGTAGTCGAAATCTATGGCGCGGTAGAAGGCAAAGACCTGGGATCCGTAGCTGCCGAAGTACAAAAGGTCATCGATGGCGCTCAAAAAGAGTTGCCGCGAGGCAGCCGCATTGTTCTGCGAGGACAGGTCCAAACCATGCGAGACTCGTTCACTGGCCTATTCGCGGGCCTGGTATTTGCGATGGTTCTTGTCTATTTGCTGATGGTCGTGAATTTCCAGTCATGGACCGAGCCTTTTATTATTATTACAGCGCTACCTCTTGCGCTGGCTGGGATAGTGTGGATGCTTTTTATAACGGGAACTACGCTGAGCGTGCCGGCACTCATGGGTGCAATCATGTGCATGGGCGTCGGAACAGCTAACAGCGTGCTAGTTGTGACGTTTGCGAAGGAGAGGCTCGAGGAATATCGGGATTCTCACCTCGCCGCGTTGGATGCCGGTTACACGCGGTTGCGGCCGGTTTTGATGACCGCACTCGCGATGATTATCGGAATGATTCCGATGGCGCTCGGTTTCGGAGAGGGCGGCGAACAGAATGCCCCCCTGGGGAGAGCGGTTATCGGAGGGCTTGTTTTCGCTACCGTCGCGACTCTTTTCTTCGTTCCCACCGTTTTTGCATTCATACGGAAGAGCAAATTTGCTAAAGCTGCGCCGGTTCCCTCCCGCACTGGCATTTAGATGCATTGAGTCACAGACCGCATTGAGTCATGAGCCCAACTATCTTGAAGGAAACCGAAACACCACTGCAGCCTCCGAAAACGGGAAAGAGACCTAAGCGAAACTTCAAATGGGTCTTTGTTGCAGGCCTTATCGCTTTTGCCGCGATTGCTGCCATCGGGATCGTGATGCGAGGGGCAAATACGCGCACCCTGCAGCAGCGCTCGGACGAAGCGGCACAATCGACCGTGAGAGTCGTTCAACCGGAAAAGGCACCGACCACCATTCCGCTACAGCTGCCGGGCGAAACCCGGGCTTACACGGACGCACCAATTTTTGCGCAGACCAGCGGCTATGTGAAAAAGTGGAATTTTGATATCGGCGCCAGGGTCAAAGCCGATGAAGTCCTTGCGGAGATTGATACTCCGGAAGTGGACCAGCAATTCAACCAGGCCAAAGCGCAGCTTGGCCAATCGCGTGCCGCACTGGTCCTTTCCGAAGCGACTTTTAAGAGGGATCAGGACCTTTTCAATCGGCGCGTGATCTCCGCCCAAGATTTTGATAACGCGTCGGCTGATTTGCGCGTCAAACAAGCGACAGTTGCGGCGGACCAGGCAAACGTAGACCGGCTGAACGCCTTGGAAGCGTTCAAACTCGTCCGAGCGCCGTTTAACGGCGTCGTCACACAGCGAAACACTGACGTAGGCGCCTACGTAGCTGCAGGCTCCGGAACCCAGCTGTTCCGGATGGCACAAACCACTCCGCTTCGCGTGTACATCAACGTCCCTCAAACCTTCGCACAGTTCGTTAAGACCGGGACAAAAGCTGATTTAACGTTAAATGAGCTTCCGGGCAGGAAGTTTCCGGCGCAAGTTGTGAATACAGCTAATGCCATCGATCCAGCTTCGAGAACGTTGCTGACCCAATTGGAAGTTCCAAACGAAACTGGTGAGCTACTTCCTGGAGCTTACGTTCAAATCATTCTCAAACTGGAAGGCGATACCCACACAGTCACTGTGCCTTCAAATGCGCTTCTTTTTAGATCTGAAGGCGCTGCGGTCGGCGTGGCGCGACCAGATGGTACTGTTGAGATTCGAAAAATCACTATCAGCCGAGACTTAGGCGATAGACTCGAAGTGTCCCAAGGCATTTCCGATACCGATCAAGTAATTCTTAATCCTTCCGATGGGCTCGCAGACGGCATGAAGGTAACGGTTACGAAACAGGCCCAACAGCAAGCGCGGCCACAGGTCACGCCTCGTCAATAGCAACACTGACAACGCCGACAACGCCGACATCGCCGACATCGCCGACAACGCCGGAAACGCCGGTAGCTCAAGAGGGGCTGCGTTGTCGGAGATGATTGGTTAACAATAAGTACGAACCCAATCGCCTGAATCAACGTCGTGGCTAATCGTGGACCGATCCTTCTTGGCTTTTCCTCATCCGTTCTCGGCGT
>JBPYFC010000117.1:0-3502 GCA_051984705.1 Chthoniobacterales bacterium
ATTCGCCATTCTGGAGGAACCGCAACCGGGCGAAGCCTTTGTCATCGATCAGAACCGGCCGCTAACAGAGGTTGTACAGGAGGTGCTGCACCACATCGCTACTCTCGGCCTCAAACCAACCTAAGCCATGATGCCCAACTTGTTGCCCGTGATTGGAGTAGCATGAAAGATTCTGTAACCCCATGGGGTATTGAAGCCAGCGCTAAACAGATCAGGAGGAAGCTGCGCGAATGAGCCCGGAAGCGTTTCGATTATTGGCAGCCTTCATTGGGATCATTTTGTTGGTCCTGCTCGTAGCGCAGCTCAAATGGCATCCGTTTCTTGCGCTCATGTTCATCTCTTGGGGCCTGGCCGTGACCTGCGGGATCGATCCGGGTCAAGCGATTGTGGCGTTTTCCAAGGGCTTTGGTGAGATACTCAGTTTTGTCGGCATCGTTATCGGGCTCGGGACGATGATAGGCGGATTGTTGGTGTCCTCCGGAGGCGCTGACGCGTTCGCTAACGCCATGATCTCAGCCGGGGGACGAAAATACGTTCCTTGGACGATCTTTTTCGCGGCCTTTCTAATCGGCTTACCGTTGTTTTTCGAGGTCGGGTTTGTCCTTCTCGTACCATTGGCGTTCGTTATCGCCAAGAAAATGGACGCGCCGGTTCTGAGCGTCGGCCTACCAATGCTTGCCGGTCTTTCCATAGCGCATGGGATGACTCCTCCGCACCCAGCTCCAACCTTGGCGGTCGCTACCTTCCACGCTGACGCCGGCAGAACGATCCTCTACGCCTTAGCCATAGGATTGCCGGCCGGTCTGATCTCCGGGCCCGTATTTGCTGCGGTGGCTGCGAAATTCTTCGGACTTCGCCGCGCAATCAGAAAAACCACGGAGCAAAGTGGGCCGCACATTAGTCCAGCAGACGAGATAATCGCGGTCACCGCGGAGACTTTGCATCGGACTCCAACTTTGGGTGGGGTTATCCTGGTAATCCTTCTTCCGCCCATTCTGATGATGGGACGCTCATTCGCAGACCTCTCGCTTGCACAGGGGCCAATGAAGGCCGCTTTCGACTTGATCGGTAATCCGATTGTTGCGCTGTTTATTACCGTCATCGTAGCGGTGTTCGTCCTGGGCGTGCGCCTGGGCGAAAATCTCGACGAAATCCAGCGCACCCTGAACAAAAGCCTGGAACCAATCGCGGCGGTAGTCCTGATTGTGGGTGCCGGCGGAGGATTCAAGGAAGTGTTACTGGAGACCAAGATAGCCGATGCCATAGGTCAATGGGCGGCGCATGCACACCTTTCACCGCTAGTGTTGGCCTGGACCGCTGCGGCCGTAGTCCGTGTGGCCACCGGCTCGGCGACGGTGGCTACCATCACCGGAGCCGGGATCGTCGCCCCACTGATCCAGAACAACACGACAGTAAATCGCGAGCTGCTGGTCCTCGCGACCGGCTCGGGCTCGCTCATTCTTTCCCATGTCAACGATGCCGGTTTCTGGCTGGTAAAGGAATACTTTGGTTTAACCGTGGCAGAAACTTTCAAATATTGGACCACGATGGAAACCTTGCTCTCGATCCTCGGTTTGGCTGGCGTTCTTTTAGCAAGCTTAATTGTCTAGCGAGACCGCGCCTCAGACGGGGAGAGCTCGATTCGGATCCGCGGCACAAATTGATCAGGTTTTTGCTATCAATGTCCAGCCGGTGACGTCCTAACCCCTATAAATCACAAACATCTAAGTAGCATGTTATGATCATTAAAGCCTCTATCTAGACAGTCTGTAAATCGAGTTCTGCCAATACAGTTCTAAATTTATCTTGGCCGAGGCCTCAATTGCTGGCGAACCTGCAAAAGGCTCTCTTCAACATTCCTCAACCTGCCGATCTTTCATGAGCCAGAACCGGGCCGGGACCGTATTCGGCAATCGATCTCAGAATGTTACCTTCCGGCAACACCGCAGAAATCAGCGAACGCGACATCATCAGGACTGGCGGCAAGAGCACCGCGACAATCACCGCTCGTAAGGAAGGCTCCGATTTTCGCGCGTGAACTGTCGAGCCAGTTTCCGGCTGTCTGGCCATCGCATTGAGCAGTGCAGAGCGGTCGGTTTTGATCCAATTTGAAGCGATCAGCGCAAACGTTGGTCCTGCCAGCAACCCCGCCGGCAACGCAACCAGTATGGCATAAAAAATTGTGCGTCCCATGTCCGCGTGAAATATCGAAACGATCAGGGTAGGAGCTGGATGAGGCGGAACTAAACCGTGTGCGACTGATAGTCCGGCGAGCATCGGTAAACCAACTTTCAGAATCGGAGTGTCGGTCTGATGAGCAATGACCAATGCCAGCGGCACCAACAGGACAAAGCCAACCTCAAAAAACAACGGTAGCCCAACCAGAAGCGCTGCGAAAAATATCGTCCAGGGAATCCAGGGCTTACCCCCGATTGAAACAAGCGCGTTTGCCAGTCGCTCTGCTCCGCCAGAAAAAACCAGCAGTCCACCCAGCATTGTCCCAAGACCGATCACAATACCTACAAACGACAGTGTTTCGCCGAATCCTTTTTCAAACTGCTTCATCACTTCTGCCGGCGGCAACTGGCATGCCAATCCAAGCGAGATCGAAACGATCAATAAGGACAGAAAAGGATGGACCCGGCAGAAAGTAACCAGGATCACCAGAACGATGATAGCGATCAACGCGGCGACCAGCGGAAGAAACGCGGCATTCATTGCAGTGCTTGAGCCGCCTGTTGGACTACTTGCTCGATCGATTGCCGTGCATCGACCCAGATAGCGTCGCAAGGTTTCTCCAGGGCAGCGAATTGGCTGTCCATCAGTTCCTTCGGGAAAAAGTGAGACCTGGACCCAAGGCGTTGTCGAATCGTTTCACGATCGATGGCCAAATAAATGAATACCAGCTGCGGCATACCTTCTTTCAGAATCTTTCGGTACGCTGCCTTAAGCGCCGAACATGCCAATACAACGGAACGGCCGGCCGCCAGCTGACGCTGAAGCTCGTCGTGGAGCCGATGCAACCACGGATCGCGGTCTTCATCGGTTAACGGGATTCCATGTTTCATCTTCTCGATGTTGGCCGCAGGATGAAAGTCGTCGGCATCCAGGAACAGGAAATGCAACTGCCTGGCTAATCTAGTGCCCACAGCAGTCTTACCTGAGCCTGCTACGCCGATCAAAACTGCCGCTTTGGGCGCGGGAGAGGGCATGATGCGTGGCTCCTAGAAATGCCATTTTTCGGCCCCATTTGTCGAGCGACGTTTACTATCGCCGCCCACCCCTGAAGCCCGGAACTCGAAACCCGGAACCAGAAACCCGGAACCCTGCTCAAATATACTGCTGCACCTGATCCGCCGTCTCCTTGGTCATGAACATCAGCAGCTTTCCGTCGGCTCGCTGGCACTTCATTCGCCAGCCGTTGATTTCGACAATCCCTCCACGCAAGTGAAATGGCTGCAGATCCTTCTCGTCAATGACAAGCAGGTGCAGCAACTTGCCG
>JBPYFC010000118.1:0-20302 GCA_051984705.1 Chthoniobacterales bacterium
AGAGAAAATCGATTTAATGTATATGCAGGCCCGGGCCGAATTGCCGGGTCACCAATTCGCGATTGAACTCCCCGGCTCAATCGCAACCAACGAACCTAGTGTTATGAATTCGAATCCGACCCCCACGGACAACTTCGAACCGCAAAGAAAGCCAGATCAAGCGGGACAACAATCGAAAGAACAATCGTTGCACACCGAGACAATTACTCCTGGTGCGCAACCTCCTGTTGAAACGCAAGGAATTCATCTGGGTAAACGCGGAGAGATTGCTGCCGGTCTTCCGTCCGTGGAACAAACCGTGCGTTATGCTTGGGGTCGTATGGGCATTTTGAAGGGGACGCAGGCGCTCCTGCAAGTGAACCAAAAGGATGGATTCGATTGCCAGAGCTGCGCTTGGCCGAACCCGGATGATCATCGGAGTTTTGCCGAGTTTTGTGAGAATGGCGCTAAAGCTGTGTCTGACGAGGGAACACGGAAACGAGTAACCCCAGAATTTTTTGCTCAGAACACTATCCCGAGTTTGCTCAAACGTTCGGATTACTGGCTGAATGAACAAGGAAGGCTAACCCATCCGATGGTACGTCGGGAGGGCAGCTCCCGTTATGAAGCGATCCAGTGGGAAGATGCGTTCGCTCTGATAGCGTCGGAGCTACGCTCACTCGAGTCACCTAACCAGGCGGCGTTTTATACTTCCGGCCGGACGAGCAACGAGGCCGCGTATCTCTACCAGCTTTTTGTTCGCCTATTCGGTACGAATAATCTGCCCGACTGTTCAAACATGTGCCATGAGTCGAGCGGCTCTGCCCTATCGGAAGTAATCGGGATCGGCAAAGGTACCGTTACCTTGGATGACTTTCTGCATACCGACGCGATTTTCGTCGTTGGTCAGAACCCAGGCACGAACCATCCGCGGATGTTAATCTCGCTGCAACACGCCAAAGCGCGGGGAGCGAAACTTGTCAGTGTCAATCCCTTGCCGGAAACGGGAAATTTTCGATTTAAGAACCCGCAGGATTTCGCCAATCCTCTGAAAGCGGTTGGAACACTGGTCGGAACCGGGACTCAACTTTCCGATCTTTGGCTGCCGATCAAGATCAACGGCGACCTGGCATTCTTCAAAGGTCTTATGAAGGAGCTGCTTGCGGAGGAACGTAAGGCTCCCGGGAAAGTTTTCGATCTCGAGTTCATCAACCAATACACGGGCGGCTACGAAGAACTGATCGAGTCCCTCGAACGTGCTGAATGGAATGAGATTGTCGAGAACAGCGGCCTCAGCCGCCAGCAGATCCGGCAGGCCGCCGAAATCGCGATGAACGCGAAGAGCATCATCTGCTGCTGGGCAATGGGGTTGACTCAGCATAAAAATGCTGTGGCAACCATCCGTGAGGTGGCCAACTTTTTGCTGCTTCGCGGCAATATCGGAAAAAAGGGCGCTGGTGTTTGTCCAGTTCGCGGTCATAGCAATGTGCAAGGCGACCGGACCGTGGGCATTTGGGAAAGACCAACTGCCGCCTTTCTCGACAAGCTTGGTGCCCGGTACCAATTCAATCCCCCTCGCGAACACGGAGCCGCAGTTGTCGACTCGATCAAGGGGATGCATCAGGGAGCCATCAAAGTTTTCTTCGCACTGGGCGGCAACTTCTTATCGGCTACACCTGATACCGAGTTTACGGCCGAGGCGTTGTCTCGCTGCAGACTAACTGTGCAGGTATCAACAAAATTGAATCGGTCGCATCTGATCACCGGCAGACAAGGTCTCATCCTGCCTTGCATTGGCAGATCAGAGATCGATCGGCAAGCCAGCGGAGACCAGTTTGTAACGGTCGAGGACAGTATGGGTATAATCAATCCCTCGAGGGGAAAATTCGAACCGGCTTCCGAACAGCTGTTAAGCGAGGTCGCAATTGTTGCTCGGCTCGCCAGAGCTGTACTTGGCGAAAAGTCAACGCTGCCTTGGGAAAAATGGGCCTCCGATTATAGCCTCATTCGGACTGAGATTGAAAACGTCATTCCCGGTTTTGAGCGCTACAATGAACGAATCGCTCAGGGGACTTTTTATCTTCCAAATGCTCCGAGAGATCGTCGCGAATTCCGAACACAAACCGGAAAGGCGAAATTCACTGTTAATGCGATCGAGCCACTGCCGGTTGAGCCCGGCCAGTATGTGTTGACAACCATTCGCAGTCACGACCAGTTCAACACCACAATCTACGGACTGAATGATCGGTATCGCGGAATCTACAATGGTCGCCGGGTCATCTTTATGAATCGCGATGATATGAAAGAGGCGGGATTCGTACAGGGGCAGCCCGTAGATATCACCAGTCATTTCGAAAATGTCGACCGGCGGGCCGAAAGGTTTTTAGTGGCGCCTTACTCTATCCCCCGTCGCTGCGTGGCGGTCTACTTCCCGGAAGGAAATGTGCTCGTGCCGGTCGGCTACTTTGCCGAAAAGAGTAAAACCCCTGTCTCCAAGTCAGTCTGTGTGACCTTAGCTCCATCGCCCGATGTTGCGGCAGTCGGAGTACAGATCCGACAGGAAGCTTCGGCAGCGCATCCACTGGCGCAGGCGGCCGGGTGATCGCCGACATCGCCGGGAACTGAAGCGCGACGCTACCGAATCCCTGCTATTTATTTTTCGGCGCGATTTTTTTCTCACACGCGGCCAGCCGTTTCGATAACAGGTTCTTTTCGGATTTGATCTCAGTCAGCTTAATTGCGGTTCGCAGATTCTCGGCGGCGGCTCGGAAGTGATCGAGCTGGCTCTCGAACTCGGCCAGGACAGCGTACAAAAGATAATATGAGTTGAGCGTGTCTCGGGCCTGAATTGCTTCTACTGCGGCAATACCGGCGCCTGGGCCGTGAACCTCCGCGACCGCAACTGCTCGATTGAGCGCAACAACAGGCGACGGATTAATCTGGATCAGACGATTGTATAGTCTGAGAATTTGCGCCCAGTCGGTCGACTCGTGATCGGGTGCTGCGCAGTGACAGGCGGCAATCGCGGCCTGAAGATGGTATTCGCTTAGGTCGTCGCCGGCCGCCGACTGCTGCAGATGCAGCATTCCCCGCGCGATCATTCCTTTGTCCCAGGACGATCGGTCCTGTTCTCTGAGACGCAGCACATTGCCCGCCGAATCCGTCCGGGCGGATAGTCGAGCAGCATTGAATAACATCAATGCGGCCAGAGCATGCGTTCGGGGCTTATCCCCCATTCGATGTTCTGCCACCAGGGTCGCCAGCCGAATCGCCTCATCACAGAGATCTTTCTTAATCAACCGTTCTCCACTGGACGCTTTGTAGCCTTCGTTGAACAGGAGATAGAGCGTCTGAAGAACGCTATCCAGGCGAACCGAGAGCTCATCCCCTGAAGGAATCTCAAATGGAATCTGCAGCTCCCGAATCCTTTCCCTGGCACGGGTTAAGCGCTTGGCGATCGCCGCCTGAGTTGTCAAAAATGCCTTCGCAATCTCGCCAACGCCAAATCCGCAAAGCGTCTTGAGCGCGAGCACGGTTTGCGATTCTTGCGGGATTGACGGATGACAGCAGGCGAACATTAAACGCAAACGGCTGTCTTTAATTTCGTTTTCGAACATTGGCGATTCGTCAGCGCCTGAATCCGCAGACCATCCTTCCACAAACGCGATGATCTCTGATTGCTTGCTCCGAAAAGTTTTCTCCCGTCGAATCAGATCGAGAGTCAGGTGTTTTGCAGTTTGCGTGATCCATGCCGCCGGATTTTTTGGGATCCCATAATAGGACCAGCTCTGCAGCGCTCGGATCAGTGACTCCTGGACAACATCTTCAGCCAATTGCAAACGCTCGGTACCAAAGATCCCAGTCAAAACAGATACCAGTTTCCCCGCCTCATGACGGAACAGATGCTCTACCAACTGAGATACTTCTGTAGTCGGCTGCGATTTTTCGGCCGGCTCGCTCACTGAACTGACGCCGATACGGTTGCAATCTGTTGATCGTTTCGCTCCCAGACAGGACAGCGCTCCGCGATCGGTCTAACCTCAATCGTTATGCCGTAATCAAGACTAGGACAACCTTGTGCAATCTTGACCGCCTCATCTAAATTGCTGACCCGGCACATGATGTAACCGGCTATCAACTCTTTCGCCTCCGCAAAAGGACCATCGGCGACAGTCCGGCCTTTCTTTCCGGACACGGTCTTGGCTTCGCGCCATAACGGCTGACCTCCAACGATCTTACCTTCCCGGAAAAAGCTGTCATACCAGGCGTTCCAACGGACCATGATTTTCTGAATTTCTTCCGGCGATAGGTCTCTGTCCCAGTCCATCCCCCGAATCAATAATAGATACTCCGAAGTGATTGCTTGCGTGGTCATGTGAAATCTTTTCCTCGCGGTTGATTGCCTGCCGTTCTCCTATACTACGCAGATCGTCACGGCAACTGGTTACCAGGATGTCGCTCCCAGCTCGTTAGGTCCGCTCTTGGGAACCTCATAGCTGACTTTATGATTCTTTATCGGATTTTTTGTCATGACGACTTCTTTCTTGGTTTGGTTTCTTTCCTCCACTGAATAGTTTGCTGGCAACGAACGCCGACAAACCACCTGCAGAGGTCGAGCCAGCGACTACCAGCGCCGCTGTTGAAATGCATATCGGGCACATAAGCTTTAATTTGGTGTTTCAATGACATGACGAATGGGGTGAGCGGTTCAGGGACAATTCGGAGTGAATTTTTCGGACCCGAAAAAAGGCGGTGGAAATGGTCGCGTTGGGTCCAGGTCGCGCGGGAGCGCGAACCCTACCAATTCATTGTGATTGCTTCATCGCGGGTAGGGTTCGCGCTCCTGCGCGACCTGGACCCAACGCGATGCAACAAGGCGGCAGGTCCTGCCTTGGAGCTTGATGGTTGCTGTACTCCAGCCGAGAGTCCCCGCTAAATGCGTTTCCTCTGCCTGTTGATCGGATTCACCCTCGCAATCGCCCCCATCGCCCACGCCCAAGCTCAATCCCTTGATTCCCTCCCGTTCGCCGTTCATCAGACGATCGATCAAGAGAAAGGAAGCGGTATCCCGAAGCTTGTAGATACCTACCACTGGGGAGAGACAACGATTTACTGCATTGAGATCGACATCGATGGAGTGCCCGATACAGAGCTGCATATCGCCGATAGCGGTAAGCTGATCCGCATCGATCGGCTGAGGGAGCCGAGCGAGGAAAGTGAGTAGAAAGATAGGAGAATCGTACGAAAAGATAAGAAATTCGTAGGGCTCTCTTCTCGCTGTTCATCCAGAATGATCATTTGTTACACTCCGCGCCTTACGCGTGGCAGCAGCGTAACGAACATTCCGCCTTCGTCCCGCTACAGAGCGCCAGCCCTGCAGCAATAAGGGGCTTCGGCGTGATAAATTGGAGACCCCAATGATGCAAACAGATCAGCGAGTTCCAAATCGCTGGGTTTTAGCCGCTGGTGGCGTGCTGATGCAGTTAGCTCTCGGAGCAGTTTATGCATGGAGCGTTTTTCGTGATCCGCTTGTTAAGGGATTCGGATGGACGATTCCCCAGGTAACATGGGCCTTCTCGATCGCGATCCTGGTTCTAGGTTTTGCCGCATTTCTGGGCGGCCTCTGGATGACCCGAGTCGGACCCCGAGTCGTTGGGATCGCAGCCGGATTGTGCTATGGCGCCGGCGTTGGGTTGGCGAGCCTTTCCGCACACCGATTACCAGTTCTCTATCTGACCTACGGACTCCTGGGAGGACTCGGCTTGGGACTCGGCTACATCGTACCGGTCGCAACGTTGGTGAAATGGTTCCCTGACCGGCGCGGCTTCATCACTGGACTTGCCGTTGCCGGGTTTGGCGGAGGTGCCCTGATAACTGCTCCAATTGCAACAACTTTAATCCAGAGTGTTGGAGTTCTGCAGACTTTCGCGATTCTCGGTATCGTGTATCTGGTTGCGGTTATAGCCGGTGCATCCGTGATGCAAAACCCGCCGGCCGGTTGGAAGCCTGCGGGATGGGAACCGACCGCTAAGCAGCAAGCGGCTCTGGCCGGGAAGGATTACACTCTCGGTGAGGCGCTGTCGACCTGGCGATGGTATGTGCTCTGGGCCATCCTTTTTCTGAACGTGACCGCCGGCATCAGCATAATTTCTCAGGCAGCGCCGATGGCGGTCGAAATCAGCGGGGTAACGGCGATCATTGCCGCAGGAATGGTCGGCACGATTTCGATCGCAAATGGCGCGGGAAGGCTACTCTGGGCTTGGCTTTCTGACGGGATTGGTCGCAGGACGGTCTTCGCAGTCATGTTTCTGTTACAAGCTGCATTCTTTTTTATTTTGCCATCCCTGCACGCGTTTCCCCTCCTTGTCGCTTTCTGTTTTGTTATAATTTCCTGCTACGGAGGAGGATTCGGTACAATGCCTGCGTTTGCGACCGACTATTTCGGTCCGAAATTTGTCGGCTCCATCTATGGCTTGATATTGACGGCGTGGGGATTTGGCGGCGTCGCAGGACCGTACCTGATCGCTTGGATTCGGCAAGCCTCCGGGAGTTACTCGGGCGCGCTGATTATCATGGGTTGGGTCGTGCTCGTCTCAACGCTATTACCTCTTTTCTTAAGGGGCCCAAAAGCAGCGGATGCCGCAACTCGCAAATAACAGGTCTTGGGCCGTATCCTCCCGCAAGCTTTCAATTGCGGTCGAGGTAGCGGTCAACTTCCTCTTGCCTTGGCTGGTATATCACTTTACCAAAAACCGTTTGGGTGAAACGAATGGCCTCCTGCTCTCGTCAATCCCGCCGACTCTGTGGGGCATCTTTGGGGTGATTCGGTTTCGTCGCCTCGATGCGGTCAGCGTGATTGTGGTTCTGGGAATCCTAATATCGCTTGGCATTTTTGCGCTGGGCGGCAGCCCGCGCATGTTGCTCGTCCGCGAATCGCTCATAACAGGTGTAGTCGGAGTTCTATTGCTCGGATCGCTAGTGCTCCCACGCCCCTTGATGTTTTACGTGGCGCAGGCGACCGCAGCACAAC
The DNA here is from genome assembly GCA_051984705.1 of Chthoniobacterales bacterium. Taxonomy (GTDB): domain Bacteria; phylum Verrucomicrobiota; class Verrucomicrobiia; order Chthoniobacterales; family JAFAMB01; genus JBKPBY01. The sequence continues at coordinate 7,010 of JBPYFC010000118.1, forward strand.
ATTCCCCCGAAGACGCTCAGCATTTCGGAACGCTTTGGGAACGGCCAATCTTTGTTAGATGCATGTACCGTTTGACGCTGGTGTGGGGCCTCGGACTTGTGCTGGAAGCCTGCGTCCGCGTCGGACTGGCATGGAGGATTGCAATCGAGCAGTTCCTGATTATCTCTCCAATCATCGCCTACGCGGCCTATTTCAGTCTTTTCGGATGGACCTTCTGGTATGTCAGAAAAGTGAAGGCCGCGGAGGCGCGGGAGAACGCCGACATCGCCGACAATGCCAACAACGCCGACATCGGAGCACGTCCCAAGGAATAATCAGGGACCCAGTGCGATAGGTCGTGCGCGTGGGTAAGACTTAACGACGACAGCCGATGATCATCGCACAGGACCTTCGTTGCCAGCGTTGACGGCGCTGTCGCCGTTCCACCGCGGCGGTGCCGGCGATGTCGGCGTTCTCATGCTAGTGAAAAGGGCCTTCAATGGCGATCTCTGAGAGACTACGCCGATCATTCGGCGTCTCCCGTTCTTGTAACCCTTGCGGGAGATCCTCCTTCTTCCCTGGCTTGCCAATCACAGCCATCGCTTCGACTCGAAAATCATCCGGAATTTTCAGAGCTTTTTTTGCCTTTTCGTAGTCGAATCCCCGCATTCCGTGAACCACCAGGTTTTTCAATGAGGCTTGTAGGGCGAGGTTTTCCCAAGCAGCGCCAGTATCGAATGAATGTGTCACCGCAGGTTCGCCGTTGTGGTCGAATGTCGTCTTTGAAATAAACACGATCAGCGCCGCAGCATTCTTAGCCCACGTCTTGTTAAATTCGACGAGCAGATCAAAGAAGAGCGACCAATGCTCCGTGTCACGTCGAGCGTACAGCATTCGCCAAGGCTGATTATTATAAGAGGATGGCGCCCAGCGTGCGGCTTCAAAGAGCAGCAGCAATTCTTCTTCGGCAATGGATTCACCTGACATTGCGCGAGGCGACCATCGATCGAGAAACAATTTGTCGATTGGGTAACGGGCCTTTCGTTTTTCGCTTCCTTTAATCATGCGTGGAAACTACATCACCTGCGGCAAGTTCCAATTAACAAGGCGGCCCTCCATGTCTTCGGGTACATCCCAGGGGCGAACCAACCCGAGTTCAATCAATTCCACAACAAACGCCTGCAACTTCAGGTCTCCGCGCTCAAGTCTCTTGTTGGCAACTGCGGACGCGCTCTTAGGATAAAGTGCCGCAAGCGGTTCGAATCTCCCGTTCCTAACTGGCACGACTCCCGTGTCTTGGCGTAGTCGCAGTAGTTCTCGGAAAAAATCAGCATCGATCCGCGGTAGATCGACGGCGACAACAACGAGCCAATGCGACTTAATATGGCCCAGGCAGGTGGCAATTCCCCCGAGTGGGCCTTTGCCTGCAATTCGATCCGCCAAAACAACAAGAGAGCTCGGCATATCGTCGCGCACAGGTCCTGAGAGAATCAATTCGTCCGGATGCAAGCTCTCGAGTACGGAAAGCTGGCGACGCCATAGCGGCATCTGCTGTTCATGCCATACGACAGGCAGCAGCGCTTTGTCGCAACCCATACGACTGGACGCGCCCCCGGCGATTAATGCAGCTGCCAGATCGTGCACATTCATGATGATCAATATACTCTGTCTCTTGTGCCCGCCGGAGGCGACTTTCAGCGATGCGCGAGAACGCATTGCTGCTGTTCATCCCTGCAAATCTGGCTAAATTCTTGCCCTGCGCCGCAGCGACAACGCAGAAGGCCGCGCGGACGCCGCAATGAGCGTGACAGAAAACCATCACCACGATCAGCCGCATCCCCACAGCGCTCACGGACATTCGCATGCTCCAGCCTCATTTGGTCGGGCGTTCGCGATCGGCATCACGCTGAATGCCGTCTATGTTGTAATTCAAGTCCTGTTCGGAATCGCTGCGCATTCGTTGGCACTGGTGGCCGATGCCGGCCATAACTTCGGCGATGTACTTGGCTTGGTTCTGGCCTGGTGGGCCAGCCGTCTCACAAGCCAGCCCGCAACCGATCGACGCACGTACGGCCTCCGCAGATCTTCAATTCTGGCGGCGCTGACCAACGCAATTTTTTTGCTGATAGCCGTTGGCGGAATCAGTTGGGAAGCGATTCGCAGATTCGGTAATCAACCCGATGTCGCAGGCTCCATTGTTATCTGGGTGGCCGCCGTCGGCATCATCATCAATCTGGGAACTGCTCTTTTGTTTCAGTCCGGCAGTCACTCGGATTTGAACATTCGGGGAGCGTTTATGCACCTGGCCGCAGATGCAGCGGTCTCCTTTGGAGTCGTAATTGCAGCAATCATTATCTTGTTCACCGGCTGGCGTTGGCTTGATCCGGCGGTCAGCCTGCTAATCAGCGCAATCATCGTCTATGGAACATGGGGTCTGTTGCGCGATTCTTTCAATATGGCGATGGATGCTGTACCACCCGGCGTTGATGTCGCTGCCGTGCGCGAATACCTCAGCGGCATCCGAGGAGTTACCAACGCCCATCATTTGCATATTTGGGCACTGAGTACGAGCGAGACCGCTCTGACTGTTCATCTTGTTAAGCCCGATCCAGCGAACGATGATGGTGTCCTCAGCCTGATCCACCAAGAACTTGAAGAACGCTTTCACATTGGACATGCCACCATTCAGTTTGAGCGCGAAAATCAGCAAGAGTGTTCTTCTACGGGAAGATCTTATGCAGAACCGCATTGATACGACATTTGCCAAGCTTCGGGACCAGAGCCGAAAAGGGTTTATGGCGTACATCACCGGCGGGGATCCAACATTAAAGCGAACCGTAGAGATCGCGCTCGCCCTTGAAGACGCAGGCGTCAGTTTTCTAGAGATTGGGATCCCATTTTCTGACCCATTAGCCGACGGTATCGCGAACCAACTCGGCGCTCAAAGGGCGCTCGCCGCCGGAACAAACGTACGAAACCTTCTCAACAGCGTCGCGGCAATCCGGCAGCGGAGTGAGATGCCCTTGATTTTGTATAGCTATCTCAATCCGCTCTTTCAGTACGGCCTTGCTCGATTCGAGCAAGATGCTGCGAATGCCGGCGTCGACGGACTTCTGCTTTTGGACTTGCCTCCGGACGAGCCTCCGCTCGCAACCGAAACTTGGATGCATCGGATACGATTGGTGGCGCCGACTACTTCAGAATCGCGTATTGCTCGCATCGTTTCACTAGCAAGCGGTTTCATCTACTATGTCTCGCGCGAAGGTGTTACCGGCGAACGTTCGGACCTTTCCCAGGGGATCAGCGAACAAGTCGCTCGCATTCGAAAGCACACCGATCTACCGGTTGCTGTCGGCTTTGGAATCTCTACGCCTGACCAGGCAAGAAAGGTGGCTCAGGTAGCGGATGCGGTGGTCGTCGGTAGCGCGATCGTCCGGCGTATCGGCGAGATCGGAGACAGTGACGCGCTGGCAAAGCAAATCGGCGACTTCGTTCGACCTCTGGTAAGTGCCGTCGAATCGTGACTCTCTACGTCACGATAGGTTCGGAAACCACTTCTTACACTGCTGCGAAATAAACGGATATTCCCATTTCTGGCCTTGGAACGCTTTTACGATTCCAATGAGCCAGAGAATTACGCCACCGAGCCAGACGACAAAATGGAGCAGGGCGAAAAGCGGAATGAATATTATGCGAAGGCCAGGGATACCGGCGAAAATGCCGCCGAGGACGCTCACGGCCAGGGACAGAACAAGCCAGAATCCGCCAAAGAAAATCGCTTGAACCGCCCAGTGCCGAACGAATTGGTCTTTCTTCTCAATCAGGTAGAAAATCAGACCCCCGATCAGGGTAAAAATCGCGCACAGACCGGCGGCAACATTGGACGGAAGTCCTGTGTCGCTTGAACCCGTTGAAACAGGTGGTGGAGTAGACGGTGATTCGTCAGCCATAACAAAAGGATTATTGGAAAGGCACCGATCTTAGGACCGCACCTGCCAAAGTCAAGATTTCACGTGCTCCCAGCCATCCCCGGGACTAGTGTTCGCGCCTTATGCTGAGCGCAGGAATCGTCGGACTCCCAAATGTTGGGAAATCGACCCTTTTCAACGCGGTGACTCGTACCCGCAAGGCGGAAGCTGCCAACTATCCTTTTTGTACGATCGAACCGAATCAAGGAGTCGTCCAGGTACCCGATCCGCGGCTGGAGGCGCTGGCAAAGCAGTCGCACTCTGTCAAAGCAGTTCATGCAGCGATCGAGTTCGTCGATATCGCAGGTCTGGTGCGAGGCGCCAGCAAGGGAGAAGGACTGGGAAACCAGTTTCTAAGTCATATCCGCGAGGTGGACGCAATTGTACAAGTCGTCCGCTGTTTTGAAGATACGGATGTTCATCACCTCAGCGGTTCGATCGATCCGATTCGCGATATCGACGTGATTAACACTGAACTTGTGCTCGCTGACCTTGCCTCTGTGCAGAAACGTCTGGACCGGTTGCAAAAAGAGGTCCGCGCGGGTGACAAGCACGCAAAAACGGAAGCGGCCCTTTGTGAGCGACTCCTAGTTCATCTTAACGAAGCCAAGCCGGCGGTGACATTGCCTGCTACGCCGGAAGAGAAAGCGTTGCTTCGATCCTTTTTTCTATTGTCGGCAAAGCCGACGATCTTTGCGTGTAACGTGGGGGAATCAGATTTAGCCGGCATCAATGATAACGACGCTTCGAGTCCGGCAGCAAAACATGTAAATGCGGTCTCAAGCTATGTGGCAACCCATCTGTTAACAGAAGCCGTCGTCATCAGTGCTCAAATTGAGAGCGAGCTGGCAGAATTGCCCCCTTCTGAGGCTACGGAGTATCTGTCCGAGCTGGGCGTGAAAGAAAGCGGTGTCGATACACTGATTCGTGCAGTCTATCACTTGCTCGGGCTACGTACCTATTTCACGACCGGCGAAAAGGAATCCCGTGCATGGACGATCCATGCTGGGGACAAAGCTCCCGCTGCAGCCGGCGTGATTCATTCTGACTTCGAGCGCGGATTCATCGCCGCCGAAACCGTCCAGTACGATGACTTGATCCGCCTCGGCTCATTCGCCAAAGCCCGCGAGGCCGGAAAACTCCGAATTGAGGGCAAAGAATACGAAGTCAAGGACGGGGACGTCATAGTGTTTCGGTTTAACGTTTGATGTTCGGCGTTCGGCGTTCGGCGTAATCTATCCTCCTCGTCCTCGTCGTCGTCCTCGTCTTCCATGCCGCCGCGGTGCCCACGCCCTTGCCTTAGGAGGTGGCGGCCGCACGAGGTCGCGCTAAAGCGCGACCCTACCGACGATAGGGCCTAAGGTGCCGACGCGAACGCCGAACGCCGAACGCCGAACGCCGAACGCTATTCTCCTTTACAGCGGCAAGCTTCTGGGACAGTTTCACCGCTCATGCCGATCGTTCGTTGTTTTGTTGTTGTCTTATTGTTGATCGCAACTGATGCGTTCGGACAGACGACGGTTGATATTCGGCGGAGCTTGGTCCGCATCTCTACGACTTCCCAAGAGCCGGACTACAAGGCTCCCTGGAATCCGGGCGCAACCGGTGGGGGCGTCGGTGCCGGCTTCGCGATCGACGGTGACCGGATTTTAACCAACGCGCACGTGGTCAGCAACGCGCGATATATCTCGGTTGATCGCGAGAATGATCCTCAGCGGTATCAAGCGATTGTTCAATTTATTGGCCACGACTGCGATCTTGCCGTTCTCCGAGTTTTGGATCGTAGCTTTTTCAAAAATACTCATCCGCTCGGCTTCGGGGACATACCGGCAATCGAGTCTCCGGTAAGCGTTTACGGTTATCCCATCGGCGGAGAACGAATGTCGGTTACGCGCGGAATCGTATCCCGGATCGATTTTCAGACCTATTCCCATTCCGCCGTCGATCAGCATCTCGCGGTCCAGATCGATGCTGCGATCAATCCTGGGAATTCCGGCGGTCCGGTAATGCAGAACGGAAAAGTGGTTGGGGTCGCTTTCCAAGGTTATACCGGGGACGTCGCTCAAAACGTCGGCTACATGATTCCGACGCCGGTCATACGGCGCTTTCTGCAGGATATTTCCAGCGGGAAGTACGATGGTTATGTCGATCTCTCAATCAGCTACACAAAATTGCTGAATCCGGCGGCCAGTCGCGCGCTCGGCGTGAGCGACCCCGATGAAGGTGTTTTGGTCAGCTCAGTAGCAGCCGGAGGATCGTGCGCTGGAAAACTTCAAAAAGGAGACGTGTTGCTGAGCATCGATGATCATCCGATCACCAGCGATGGATTTGTCCAGCTCGACGGGGAGCGAGTGGACATGCCTGAAATTGTAGAACGCAAATTCAAAGGCGACAAAGTTCGCCTTGGCATTCTCCGAAATAAGCAGAAAGAGACGGTTGATATCGACCTGAAAGGCGCTTGGCCTTACCTACTCCAAGCGAATCGGTACGACACGCCGCCGCGCTTTGTGCTTTTCGCAGGTCTCGTTTTCCAGCCGTTATCGAAGAACTTCATGGACGCGTACCAGGTCGATGATCTGCGACTTCGCTATTATTATACCTCTTTCGTCAGCGACGAGATTTACAAGGAGCACCCCGAGATCATTGTCCTTTCGAATATTCTCCCTGATGCTATCAATGCGTATTTATCGAACCTCCGTTTTCAGATCGTTGACTCGATCAATGATCAAAAGGTTCGTAGCTTAAGCGACGTCGCGAACGCTTTTGCACAGAAGCCTGACTATTACGTAATACGATTCATCGGGAGTAGCCGTCCAGCGGTTCTCGAACGTTCCGCAGTAGAGCAGGCGCGAAGCCGGATCCTCGCGAACTATAATGTTCACACGGAACAGTGCCTGGAAGGAGGGATTACTCCGTGAAGGGAAGTGGGTTTTTTCTGCGAACGGGTTCGCCTTCGAAAGTCATGATAAATCGTGACCCTACCCACGATAGACTATGTAACGAGGTCGGTAGGGTCTCGCTTCAGCGCGACTGCGCACTAGGCCTTGCCCGACGGATCCGTGTGCAATGGAGAATTCTTGGGCTCCTTGCCTTGCTCAACTCAATCCATCTCGCTACAGCCGCACCCGATCCGACTCCTCAACAGGAGCCGGTTTCCGCCCAGCAGAAAGGGTCGGTTATCCGCGTCAATTCGACCAACCAATCCTATGACTTTTTCAGGCCATGGAACAAGCAAGCACCCGGCGGTCGCCGCGGCTTGGGAGTGCTGATCGATGGCAACAAGGTGCTCGTTACCGCCGAGCTCGTGACCAACAGCGACTACGTCGAGTTGGAGAGGCCCGATGGCGGCGCCAAAATGTCGGCCACAGTTCAGGTCATAGACTACGAAGCGAATCTAGCTCTCCTCAGTCCAGCTGATCCGAATTTCTTGCAAGGCATGGCGCCGTTGGAAGTTGATCCCAATGCAAGGACAGGAGACAAACTCTCCGTTCTTCAGCTGGAATCCAATGGTACGCCTGTCTCAACCCAAGCGCTCGTCACAAGCGTCGAAGTTGGCAGATACGCACTCGAAGATGCCGGCTATCTGATGTTGCGTCTCAGCTGCCCGCTTCAATTTCGCGAGAACAGCTTTACTTTGCCGATTACCAAAGAGAATAAGCTGGCGGCTTTCTTGATGCGATACGACAGCCGGTCCCAAGCCGTTGATGCCATTTCGGGGCCGGTCATCGAACATTTTCTGAAGGAAGCGCAACACCAACCGTATCGCGGGTTCCCTCGGGCGGGAATGGAAATTTCCCCTACCCGCGATCCGCAATTGCGTCGATACCTGAAGCTGCAGGATTCGGATGGCGGAGTCTACGTAAACGAAATTGAACGCGCTGGTCCTGCGGAGAAGGCCGGTATCCGCCCAGGGGACGTACTTGTGGCCATTGGAGACAAGCAGGTAGATCCGGATGGAAACTATGTGCATCCATTTTATGGGAAGCTTTCAATCACGCACCTCACAACAACGGAAGCCTATTCTGGCCAAACGATCACAGTAACCGTAATTCGAGACGGTGAACGGAAGCGACTGAATATGGAGCTTTTCCGGAAATCGCCAGAGGACTACGTGGTTGATCCCTATTTCACCGGGCAACAACCGCGCTATTACATCCTGGGTGGGATTGTTCTTCAGGAGTTATCGCGTCCTTTCCTCCGTGAGTGGGGCACAAACTGGGTGCACGCGGCCCCTCAACGCCTGGTTTATGCGGATCGGTATCAATCGGAGTTATTCACCGACAAACGCAAAATCGTTTTTGTCAGCCAAGTTCTCGCAACTCAAGACACGGTGGGTTACGAGCAATTGAGCTACGCAGTGCTGACGCGCCTCAACGGCAGAGAAGTCAAGAGTCTCGACGACGTTGCTGAGGCTGTGAAACAGCCTGTCGACGGCTTCCACAAACTCGAATTTGATCAAGATCCTCGCGAGATCTATCTCGATGCCAAACAAGTTGAGGAGAATGCCCCTCAGCTGCAGAAGATGTATGCACTTCCGGCCTTGAGCCAGCTATGAACGTTGGCGCCATTTTCGACTGGGATGGAGTGTTGATTGACTCTTCAGCGCATCACGAGGCCGCCTGGGAACGGCTGGCAAAAGAGCGCGGCTTACCGCTCCCGGAAGGACATTTCACACGTGGTTTCGGAATGAAGAACGAAGTTGTTATTCCGAAGGTCCTGCAATGGGGGGATCAGCCCGAGCTTGTTCAAGAACTTTCGTTGCGTAAAGAAGCGCTTTATCGCGAGATCATCCTTGAGCGAGGAATATCTACTCTGCCGGGAGCGCGGGAATGGCTCGAACAACTCCATGAGAACGGCATCCCATGCGCTATCGGGTCCTCAACGCATCGGCTGAATATTGAGTTCAGCCTGCAAGTCCTCGGCCTCAAAGACTTTTTTGCTTCTATCGTTTCGGCAGAAGACGTGTCACACGGGAAACCGGATCCAGAAGTCTTCCTGGTCGCAGCCTCCCGGATCGATCGGCCCCCGGGCAAGTGCGTGGTCTTCGAGGACGCGCTTGTTGGAATCGAAGCTGCGCATCGAGGCGGGATGAAAGCGGTTGCCGTAGCATCAACTAATCCATTCGAGGCTCTGAAAAACGCGGACATTGTGGTTCATCGCCTGGACGAATTAAGTATTCCGCAGCTCGAAAAGCTGGTTGCCTAGACCGCGAGATCAGATCGGTCTTAGTTGACCGTAGGTGGTGAACCGTCCTGGTTGAAGGTAATAGTCTTAACCGTGCCGCTTTGCACCATGTCCAGGAAGGTAGAGTAAAGGTCGACCCCCTTGTATTGACCGCCGGGAGCACCGCCAATAATCTCGACCAGAGCGAGGTGAAGATGCGGCGGGAAGCGGTCGATCACCTTGCCCAATAGATCCCCTCGCGAGATCTGTGACCCAACTTTAATTTCAGCCGGCACATCGGTGATATGGGTGTAGAAGCCGCCCATCATGTCGTTAGTGGACCGCATAAAGAGCTGTGCTCCGTAGACCCTGTCGGTGTCTTTGGAAGGATCATGCGGAGTGAACCTGGTGATGTGGGCATCGAAGGTTGCGCGGACTTCTGTGCCGCCGTTGGCGCCCAAGTCCATTCCAAATTGAATGTACCAATGCGGAGCTTTCTGGCCTCCAGAATTGGGGCCGCCGTATCCTTGAGTGAACGAGGTAGGATCAGAGAAGGGGCTAGACATGTCGATGGTAAAAGGGCTGCTCATCTTAGTAACTGTTTTTGGGTCAGGTCCGATTGAGTAGGAGACACCGGCGCGTGCCCTTTGGTCTTGGCTCCGCCAATAGTCTTCCCGGTCCAATAGCAACGGCGGTTACTAAAATCTATACTGCTTTCAGGTAAGCGCGCAGGGCGGCAGCAGAAACGGTTTCAGACAAATCAGCGGGCCTAAGACACCGCCGGAAATACCATGGCAACTGTGAAACTGTCACCCTCTACATTGCTGGAGATCGCAACCGTCTCGCTCATCTTGCCCAGGACCTGAATCGTATCGTTTGCGGTTTTGTGGTCTCTCTTTCGGGGGGTTACTCCGCTGGTGCTAATCAGCGACCGATAAAAGATGTGGACTTTGCCGTCGATAGTCTGGCTGCCAAGCTGGATCTTGCCTGTCGGCACCCTGATCCCTGCTAAATCAAGCGCGACCAGATTGAGAATTGCTTTCGAAAAAGCGCCTGGTCTGACCGATATTGTGTCCTGCGCGGTCGACCGAATCGAGCTCTCAAAGGTCACCGTTCGAGGCAAGAGCGTTGCAATCTTTGTCCCGGTTTGCCCAACCAACTCAGCGGCGACCACAATCGCCTCTTGTTTCTCAACCGGCTCCAAAAGATCAGCCACCAGGATCAACAGGCGACGCGAACCATTAGCGCTCTCATAGACAAGCCGTAAACTGTCTTCCAGGGCCGGGTCAGTTACTCCCGCTCGAAGATGATAGTCAGCTAGCGACAGGATGCCCGAAACGGAATTGCCGAAATCGTGAATCAAGCGACCCAATAGAAAATCGAGATACGCTGAACGGCTAGTGTCGCTGGTTGATTCATGTGCACCCTTCACTCCTGAGAACGCCATATCAATGTGTTGCCCGAAAAGTAACGGGTCTTTTTGGTTCCGCCAGGACCGCTATGTCTGGTGAAAAGAATCTAGCAGCTTACGCGCAATTTCGAGAATGACCTCGCGCCCTGGATATTCAGGGTCTGTCACCAGATGAGATCTATTTTTAGCTCCCTGCTCCATGGAGTCCTCCCTTGTCGGGTCATGCGGATTCAAGCACTGGGATTCGGGGTCCTGGGACGTGTCTTTCCTAGCCACGTCCTCCTGCCCCGATTCCTCCCGGTTAGCCATGAAATTCCCGCTTCCAGTTAAAAATCGACCGGTTGTTCACAAGCTTTAGTGAATGTCTGCAAAATGCGTGACGATTTGAGATCATCGAACGAAAAATAAGGCTGAAAAATACGGCCTTCTCCGAAAAACGTTGCGGTAATAGCATTTCGCTCATATCCTTTTTGCAAACGACTCCAGGTCTCGGGCGCGGAAAACCTGGAGAACGTTGAGATTTTGCACTTAGCATGTCCATCGAAAAGGTAATCGTCATCGACGATGAGCCAATCATCCGCAAGTCTTTAGAGCTACAGTTTCGAAGCAAACGCTTAACTGTCGCCCTCTGTTCGACCATTGCCGAGGCGGAACGTTACATCGCAAAAGACTCATTTGACCTGATGTTTGTCGACGTTCGTCTTCCGGATGGCGACGGTACCGACCTCCTGGCCCGCTTGGCCACAACACCAGAAAAACCACTGATCGTGGTCATGACGGGATACGGAACGATAGAATCGGCAGTCAATTGCATTCGCTTGGGGGCATTTGATTATATTATTAAGCCGTTCTCGTCCAGCCAGATCGATATCATTCTGAACAAAGCAGAAAGCTTCACTCAGGCTGTCAAAGTCAGTCGGATCCTCATCGATCAGACCGCTGAAGCATTTCCTTTACTTGGTGAAAGTCAGGCGATCCGTAGCCTTCGCAAGATGATACAAAAAGTCGCGACAACCGAAGCGACTGTGCTCATCAGCGGCGAAAATGGAACGGGAAAGGAGTTAGTCGCCACGGAGATTTTCCGTGCGAGCACTCGCTCCAAATCGCCATTCATCAAGGTGAACTGCGCTGCGATCTCAGAAGCATTAATGGAGAGCGAGTTTTTTGGCCATGAACGGGGTGCATTCACAGGTGCCACCGAAAAAAGGGAGGGTCGTTTCGAGTTAGCTAACAACGGCACCATTCTGCTGGATGAAATTGGAGAGATTCCGCCAAGACTTCAGGCCAAACTCCTGCGTGTGCTTCAAGAACGTGAATTCGAACGTGTCGGTGGTAATCGTACGATGCGTGTGAATGTGCGCGTTCTCGCGACTACGAATCGCCATCTCGAGAAGGCAGTTGAACAGAATGAATTTAGGCAGGATCTGTTTTATCGGTTGAACGTTTTCCCTGTCGTCGTCCCACCATTGCGCGATCGAAAAGAAGATATTCCAGTCCTCGCCGAGGCGTTTCTAGCTCGAATCGCCAGACGAAACGGTGCCGAGCCTCCGATCCTCACCCCGGTGGTGTTCGAAATCATGAACCGGTACGACTGGCCGGGTAATGTTCGCGAACTGCAAAACGTGATGGAGCGCGCCGTCATTCTTACTGAACCGGGAGACGAGGTCACCGCGCACATACTAGGCGCGATGTTTCTTGCCGGATCGGGCGAAAAGGTTCGCACCAACTCAAAAGAGCCAACCGCCGAGGGAACACCATCATTTTTTCCCAAGGATATTGTTCCGTTAGAAGAGATCGAGCGGGCTTACATCCTGCACGCGCTTCAAAGAGCGAAAGGTAACCGAACCCACGCGGCAGAGCTGCTTGGTATCAGCATCCGGACGCTTCGCAATAAGCTGAACGAGCTGAAACAAGAAGCCACTATCTGAACGGCTGAATTTCCCCTTGACCGGCCGAGCGCGCTCTCCTTGGTTGCAGCTCTATGAATCGATTTGCGGACCAGGTCGCCGTTGTCACCGGAGCAGGAAGAGGTATCGGGAAATCCATCGCTATTCGGCTGGCTCGAGAAGGCGCTCGCGTCGCTGTCGTCAGCCGTACGGAAGCAAATTCGCAAGCGACGGCGAACGAAATCAACGCTGCCAATCCTGAACGTGCGATCCCCTACGCGGTCGATGTTGCCGACGGCAACGCTGTGGCAGAATTGTGCGCCAGAATCATCAAAGACTTCGAGAAGGTCAGCATCCTGGTCAACAACGCAGGTATCACGCGTGATCGATTGAGCATGCGCATGTCAGAAGAAGATTGGGACGCAGTATTGGATACTAACCTGAAAGGAGCTTTCCATTTTGTGCAAAACCTTCAGCGGCCGATGATGCGCAAATCTTACGGGCGCATCATTAATATCAGCTCGATCAGTGGCCTGATCGGTCAAGCGGGACAAGTGAACTATGCTGCCAGCAAAGCAGGGTTGATCGGTTTCACCAAAGCTCTAGCACGCGAGGTAGCCGGGAGGAACGTTACAGTAAACGCTGTAGCGCCCGGGTTCATCACAACTGACATGACCGATCAGCTGCCGGAGAATATCAAAACGACGTTACTGAATAACATTCCGCTGAGCCGTTTCGGAGAAAGTGACGAAGTCGCCGCCGCTGTCGCCTTTCTCGCAAGCCCTGAAGCAGGATACATCACCGGCCAAGTCCTCGCAGTGGATGGCGGTATGGCCATGTAAGGGCACGCCCTTCGGTGTGCGGTTTTCGGTTGTCGGTTTTCGGT
>JBPYFC010000119.1:0-5086 GCA_051984705.1 Chthoniobacterales bacterium
GAGGTAGCAATCACCGATTTCACAATCGTCTTCAGCCAACTTTGACGGTACAGATAGCGCAGTGACTGAGCCATGTATACGAGAAGCAGCAGCACCGTTGCCCATTGAACGATCCGGATCGAATGCCTGGACAAAAAGGGGATAAGCATTGCCACAGCTACCACTGCGTATCCAAAGGATTGAAGATGGAGCGTGTATACCAGGTGATCGATATAAAACCTTTTTTGGCGCCGGTATAATGCCTGGAATACGAACGCATAAATCGGCAGCATGAAAAAGGAGATGTATTTCAGGTCATTAAAGAATCTGTCCGTTCCGACCAACACCAGTGCCTGAAGTTCCTCTATGTCTCCCTTGAAGCGTTCGGCGTATATCTGCTTCTCAGCGGTTTGTTTGCCGGCGATGATAACGACTGTTCTTTCCGATTTCCGGAAATGTTGGTGATAGAAAGCAGCCGATGCCACAAAAAGAACTGAGACGAAGAGGAAGAGCCGTAGCGGATGAATGTATCGGATACGCCTGCCCTGCCAATACTCCTTAGTCAGGAAACCGGGTTTAGTGAGCAGCAGGATAACACTGCGCGGAATCTTAGACTCGAAATGAAAGAAATCGGCCGTGTAATGACCGACCAGGTGAAAGAAATTTTCGTGTGAATCGACATTTTCCTGGCCGCATTCTGAGCAGAATTTTCCCGTCACTTCGGCTCCGCAATTCAGGCAGTTAGTCTCTGGTCTGTACTTCTTTGTCACCGCGGCCGACTGTAGCGAGTTAGAGTCAGCAATGGTAGCGCGAAGCGCACGCTGTAGGGCGGCAGGACGCACCGATCGTGGGGATTGTTGCGCTACTTGATAGTTCAATAACGGCGGTGCCGGAGTACCGCTTTCCAAAACGTTAACCGGCCCCCGTTGGCAGAGTCCCCTCGTCTTTGCTGTTTTTCGTTCCCGGTGTATGTTTTGACGGATCTATGAGTGGACTAGCTTGGCTCTTGTTTCTTGGAACACTGGGTATCTCTCTCTGGGCGAGTTGGAGAGTGAAGGCTGCGTACGCGAAATATAGTCAGTTTCCTACTTCATCCGGGCTACCCGGTGCGGAGGTGGCGGCGCGCATAATGCAAGCAGTTGGAATTCGAGACGTGGAGATCGTCGAGTCGAACAACTTCCTTGGGGACCATTACGATCCGATCAATAAGCGGCTGGTGTTATCCTCACCGAATTTTCAGGGTAACTCCTGCGCTGCGGTTGGTGTCGCAGCTCACGAGACCGGACACGCTATCCAACATCAGACAGCGTATTTGCCGTTGAATTGGCGTATGGCAGCAACCCATTCAGTTGGGTATGCCAACATGGCGGTAACCTTTCTGCCGTTTCTCGGGATCATGACGGGTATGCTCAGGCAGATGCTTCTGCTTACCTGCATCGCATGGGGCGTCATTATGTTGTTCAACTTGATCACGTTGCCGGTAGAATTCGACGCTTCGAACCGCGCAAAAAAGATTTTGAGAGAAATGGGTTTCATTCGGACCGAAGCCGAAGCGACGGCGGTTAACCGGGTCCTGGATGCGGCTGCCTTGACGTATGTAGCAGCGTTCCTGACTTCGCTTGGTTATTTGCTCTGGTTCTTGTTGCCGCTTCTCGGCGGGCGTCGGAGCTAGCTGGCCGCCTTTCGAGCAACGCCGCAAAGAGGGCCTCTCACGGGTGACGCTGTTTTTCACGCCGGTCTAGTTGACGGTTTTATTACTTGTTTCCGTTTTTCGCCGGCCAGTTTCGGGTTTATTATGTGGTTTCGCGACGCCGCAGGCCTTCGCCGGTTGCGGCTCGGAACCAGAGACCTGAAACTCGGAACCCCAAAAACTATCTCGATGCACCAGCGCCTCAGACAACGTGCCAAGACACCGGTTGAAGTTGAAGCTGTCTCGACCACAACTGAGACAACTCCAGAAGCCGAACCGTCGCTGGACGATCCCTCTTTGTATATCAACAGGGAATTGAGCTGGCTGGAGTTCAATCAGCGTGTGTTGGAAGAGGCGCAAGGCGCCGATAATCCGCTCCTTGAGCGTGTGAAATTTCTGTGTATCACCGCTTCCAACCTGGACGAGTTTTTCGAAGTTCGGGTTGCTGGTCTGAAGCAACAGCGCCAGAGCAACCTGAGCGCGCCGGGCCCGGACGGAATGAGCCCGAACGCGCAACTCGCCGCTATTTCAGTGCGAGTGCGGAAAATGGTGGATGATGCCTACCGCCTTTGGAACGACGATCTGGTCCCTGCACTGGAATCGAACAATGTTTTCTTTCTCCAGTACGCGGAGCTGACACAGGAAGAGAAAGACTATTACACCCGATATTTTGAAGAATCAGTTTACCCGGTCCTGACACCGCTCGCTGTCGATCCGGTGCATCCGTTCCCGCAGCTCTTGAACAAGAGCTTGAATGTTGCAGTGGAATTGGAGGGGACAGACCTCAATACCAACCTTGCGGTGGTCCAGGTACCGCGAATTTTGCCGAGGCTTCTTCCCTACAAGGCGGGCCAGAGTGGGATGTACCGATACATCTTCATTGGCAACCTCATCCAGGCGCATGTGGGATCGCTTTTCCACGGTGTGACGGTGAAGGGCGCATACCAATTCCGGGTAACCCGCAATAGCGATCTTTATCTGGATGAGGAAGAAACCGACAACTTGCTCAAGGCGATCGAGCTCGAACTCCGCAAGCGGAGCCGCGGCGATGCAGTCCGGTTAGAGGTTCAAGAAGACTGTCCCAAACATATCGCAGACCAGTTATTACAAACGTTTGGGCTGGATGATGGCGATCTGTTCCGGGCGGACGGCCCAATCAATCTTTTGCGGCTGATGCCGGTCATTTCAGAGGTGGATCGGCCAGACCTTAAGTTCAAGCCTTTCGTGCCGGCAATCGTTGGCGCGCCTCTTGATGAGGAGGACATTTTCACCCAGATCCGGCGACGTCCCATTCTACTCCATCATCCTTACGAGAGCTTTCAAACGGTCTTAGAGTTCATCGAACAAGCTGCCGAGGATCCTCGGGTTTTAGCGATCAAGCAGACGCTCTATCGAACCAGCGGTGATTCCCAGATTGTGGCTTCATTGATGGAAGCGGCCGAAAGCGGAAAACAGGTGACGGTGGTGATTGAATTAAAAGCGAGATTTGACGAAGCAGCGAACATTAAGTGGGCGCGGACCTTGCAGGAGGCCGGTGCTCATGTGGTTTACGGCATTGTCGGATTGAAAACCCACACGAAACTAGCTTTGGTGGTACGAAAGGAAGAGGATGGGATCCGGCGGTATGTCCACCTTGGCACGGGAAATTATCATCAATCGACGGCCAAGCTGTACACTGATCTTGGACTTTTGACCTGTGATCCTCACCTGACCAACGATAGTGCTGAACTGTTCAATTGGTTGACCGGTGTATCGGTGTTTCCAGAGTTGAAAAAGATCAAAGCAGCTCCGCGAGCTTTGCATGAATTTATTCTCGATATGATCGATCGCGAGACCGAGCACGCCAAAAATGGAAGGCCGGCGTCGATCTTTTGTAAAGTAAACTCGGTGGTGGATCAGGAGGTGATCGAAGCGCTTTACCGGGCGTCCAGGGCAGGGGCAAAAATTGATCTCCTTGTGCGCGGCATGTGTTGTTTACGCTCCAAGGTTCCCGGCGTGAGTGATAATATTACCGTCCGCAGTATCGTGGGCCGTTTCCTCGAGCATAGCCGGATCTTCCGGTTCGAGAACGGCGGCAAACCTGAGACATATCTGTCTAGCGCAGACTGGATGGCCCGCAATTTCTTTCGGCGTGTCGAGACTTGTTTCCCGGTCGAGGATCCAGATCTGAAGGCTCAGATCGACCAGATGCTCGAAATCTATTGGAAAGATAATACGAAGTCTCGTGAACAAGGTCCTGATCCGACGTATCTACGATTAAAACCCAATGGCGAACGTGTCGATGCCCAGGCCTATTTCCTTGAGCAAGCGCAGAAGCGGAAAAAGCCGGCGGTGGACGCTAAGCCTTTGGTAGTGAAGACAAACGCCGCTAAAAAGCGCAAAGCCGCTACGGATGACCAGAAAATGGGGCAGCCGGCTTGAGCAACGCTGACAGCGCCGTCACCGCCGCCATCGCCGGCAACGTAGCTGATTGACATAGGGCCGCGGGCTAGTACCCGTCGCGGCTATGTACGTGGAGAAAAGCAGCCCATTTCGAGATACTGGATGAAGCGGGGAACGTGACCTGGCAGGCAGCGCCAGCAGGGCGCTAATAACTCAGCCGGAACGTCATGTCCGAACCTGACCATTGCGTATAGGTGCAGTCCGTCCGATTATTTTCAGCGATATGATTGACACGATCTCGACCTTCACACCTTTACCAGAGCTGACTCCGAAGGATGAAGCCTACATACGCGGAGAATTTTTTCCGCTGGAGGATTTATGCCTTGGACGGCAGTCTCACCCTTCCGATTATCGGAAGAAAATTCGGTCGCGTGAATTGCCGTTGCCGGCCTACGTGATTGATTCGGTCGAGTATTATCCGCCGGATTATTTCCTTTTCCCGGATTCTATCGAACCGGGCAGTGACATAAAGGAAGCTTTTTCGGCCCGATATCGACGGATCGCCGCCGCTTACAACGAGTCTCCGTCGACCAGCATCGTAAACCAAGAATACGAGGGATATCTCTCCGGGGAGTACGGCGTTTGCCTGAAGACGGTTACGCCGGAGACGATTTTTTTGAAAGGGTTCGTGATGGCTCGCATCGACGAGTTGTTCGCGAATCCGAAGCCGTTTGACGAAATGTGGCGCTCGAAGCTACGTGGATTAGTTAATCGTTTGGACGGGCTTGAGCGGCAATTCGCACCCTGTGACACTGGCCAGTTCGGGAGTCTCCCAAGCCGCGTAAGATATATCGATCGGGCCAGGAAAGAATATCCGGACGCATTCGCCTGATTAGGTAGGGTTCGCGCTCCTGCGCGACCTGAACCCAGCGGCTTGCTGTCAGAGTCACATCTTCTTCTTATCGCGCTCCCCTTATCAGCCGCCGTGTCAGGGGTTCAGGTCGCGCAGGAGCGCGAACCCTACCTCTCCGTTTT
>JBPYFC010000120.1:0-3428 GCA_051984705.1 Chthoniobacterales bacterium
ATGCGGTCGGTGAAGTGGTGGGCCGAGTTGATACCGAGGACCTGCTTGGCAAGATCTTTAGCGAGTTCTGTATCGGGAAATAAAATGGAAGGGTCGCACCACGCGATATCATCGGTGGGGCTGCGATTTATCGCAGCGTCGTGCGGCTGCCACGTCCACGAGGCTGAGCTAAAGCTCAGCCCTACCGACGATAGACCCCTCTGTCTCCGGAGCTAAGAGCGTTTCCGTTCTCGGCGTTCGCGGCGTTTCATCACTTCTCACATCCCACTCTTTGTGCCTAAATGTTGGCGTGGGACTCTATGAGCATTTGCTGAAGCCGATCCTCTTCGCGATGGACCCTGAGCGGGCCCACCATTTGGCGATCAACTCGCTGAAACAACTTTCGAACTTGCCAACCAACTTTCTGCCGCATGCCAAGGGCGCGGGGATAGAAGTTTTTGGAGTTCATTTTCCAAATCGAGTGGGGTTGGCTGCCGGATTCGACAAGAATGCAGTTGCGCTCCCGGCCTGGGAAACATTGGGATTCGGTTTTGTCGAAGCAGGTACAATCACGGCGCTGGCGCAGCCCGGCAATCCTTCTCCGCGCATTTTCCGGATTCCGGAACAGGAAGCATTGATCAATCGCTTAGGTTTTAACAACGATGGTGCGGAACGAATTGCTGCTCGCCTGCATCAATTACGGAGCACCGGCCGTTGGCCGAGAATTCCTGTTGGAATCAATATCGGTAAAACAAAGGTCGTGCCGCTGGACCAGGCTGCTGCTGATTACCTGCGTTCGTTCCGCTTGTTGAGGAATCTGGGCGACTATTATGTGTTGAACGTCAGCTCGCCGAATACGCCAGGCTTGCGACAACTGCAAGAGCGGGGCGCAATCGAAGAATTGTTCGCAGCGATCCAGGGAGAAAATTCGGGCAAACCTTTGCTGGTGAAAATTGCGCCTGATCTGACCGGGGAGCAGATAGAGGACTTGCTCGCAATCGTCAAAGAATATCGTCTGGCCGGGATCATCGCGACCAATACCACGATTGATCAAAGTTGCCTGCCCGAATCGAGGCGACAAGAAGGCGGTTTAAGCGGTCGCCCGCTAACGACACGCGCATTGGACATTTTGCGGTTCATCCGGAAACTGACAGACCTGCCCATCATCTCGGTGGGCGGAATCATGTCAGTCGACGATGCGAAAGCGCGGTTCGATTCCGGTGCCAACTTGATTCAGCTCTACACCGGGTTCATCTACCGGGGGCCGGGATTAATATGGCAGATCGCCGCCTTAGGCCGGGTGCGCTAGCAACTGCAACACGCACCAGTCCGGCCATGGCCGGATAAAGCTCGGCCCTACCCGATCCTTGGCTGCCTGTTCCATTCGTCGCGATTCACCGCGACGTCAGATCGCGCAGAAGCGCGTTCTATCGGTTCCTGAAATCGCGATCTCGGCGTCCCCCTTTGTGGCTGCCACCGCCGCGCGGCTGATCTCCAAAAAAGCGATCTCCACGTGGCTCTGGTGGACGCGCTTCGTTCACCGTCAACGGACGGTTATCGAACGAATAGCCATTGAACTTGCTGATTGCTGCGTTCGCCTCTTCGGCAGATCCCATCGTCACGAAGCCGAAGCCTCGTGATTTACCAGTGAACTTATCTTGAATGATCTTCACATCCAGGACGTTGCCGGACTGGGCAAACAGATCCTGCAGATCGAGTTCAGTCGTCGCGAATGAAAGGTTACCAACGTACAATTTTACGGACATATCTTCAGTTCTGAATACGAGGCTTTCCTCGAGCAGGCATGTCCTTGGGTTGTGGACGCGTGTGCCAACAATTCTGTGCAGCTCACAGTTCCCGAACGAAAAGAAGTCTCTATCTTATCAATTTAACTCGTACCGCCTACGGCAGGATCGGCATCGTTTCAAGCGGCTTTTTCAGAAATCGGTTTCCCTTCCTCGAAGAAATCATGCTTTCCATTGAAACGTTACCGGTATCTCAATGTTGGACGCAAGACTTTGACGGACGGGGCACGTCAGCGCAGCTTGTTCGAGTGCCTTGCGTTTAGGATGATCTTCCGGCAACGGCATTTCGATTACCACTTCAAGCCTTCCAACCCGGCGAAGCGGGTCAGCGACCATCTCTTTTTGAACAGTCACCTGTGCTCCGCTCATGTCGATATCATGACGTTTTGCCAAGATTCCCATCGTTGTCGCCATACATGTTCCGAGCGCTGTAGCTACAAGGTCGGTCGGAGAAAACGATTCGCCTTTTCCCATGTTATCCAACGGAGCATCAGTGCTCAGTTTGGTGCCGGACAACGTATGCAAAGCCTCCGTGTGAAGGTCACCACTATATTCGACTTCGATTTTGACCATGATAGTCAATACCGTGGAGGGGCGTTGCTTGCAACGCGCGGCGGTCGGCTCATGTACGGGCGCCGCAAGCGGCGCCCCTCCAAGTCTTACCGTTTTTAATCCAGCTCGAAAAATCGTCGCGCATTTTGCGTCGTGTGATGTGCAAAGTCGCCCAGACTCATTCCTCTTAGATCTGCGATGAAACTTGCTGTGTCGCGAACGAACCCTGGCTCGCAACGTTTTCCGCGATTAGGAATTGGAGCCAGATAAGGAGCATCCGTTTCTACCATTATCCGATCTATCGGGACGACCTTAGCAGCATCGCGTACCTCTGCCG
This sequence comes from Chthoniobacterales bacterium, assembly GCA_051984705.1. Taxonomy (GTDB): domain Bacteria; phylum Verrucomicrobiota; class Verrucomicrobiia; order Chthoniobacterales; family JAFAMB01; genus JBKPBY01. Next base: position 2,674 of record JBPYFC010000120.1, read on the forward strand.
CGTTCTTGAATGTTACAATCCCCGTAAATGACACAAGGTAACCAAGGTTGATCACTTCTTGCACTTGCGACGTGTTGCCGTTGAAACAGTGCATCACCGCCCGAACGCGGCCGGCGTACTCGCGAAGGATATCTATCGTATCGTTCCACGCATCACGTTGGTGAATCACGACAGCTTTGCCAGTGGCAGCCGCCAACTCGAGGTGTTGATGAAACGCCTCCGCCTGCCTTGCAATCGACGCTTGCCGTTTGATCTCAACGCCCAGTAAGACATCCGATGATTCGCCAAACTCGACTTTCCCGTAACCGTCAAACGGAAGATCGGCTGACTGTGGCAAATAGTGATAGTCCAGACCAGTTTCACCCACGGCCACCACCTTGGGATGCTTCAGCAGCCGCTCCAGCTGTTGGAAAGACTCATCACGCTCGTCGGCAACTGAATTGGGATGAATCCCTACCGCCGCAAATACGTCCCGATAACGCTCAGCCAACTCAATTACGCGCCGATTAGAATCGCCATCCGTACCAATCGTGACGATTCGAGAAACCGCTGCGTCCTTCGCTCGAGCCAGGACCTGATTGAGATCGGCATCGAATTCAGGAAAATCGAGATGCGCGTGTGTGTCGATAAGCATAGAGCGGCGCCTGTAGCGCCGCGGTTTCCCGTCGGCCGTCTACCGTCCACGGTCGACGGTAGGTGCTCTTTGCGCCACATAACCCTTTCGCTGAAAACCAACGAGGGGCAAGAGCGGAAAG
>JBPYFC010000121.1:0-3974 GCA_051984705.1 Chthoniobacterales bacterium
ACAACGCACAATGTGCTTAAGGAAATCGTGCCCCAATCCGACGTTTCGGTGAGCGCCTTCAATCAACCCAGGAATATCAGCCACCGTGGCCCGCTTGTAACCGTCGAGCTCAACGATTCCAATAACCGGGTTCAAAGTTGTGAAAGGGTATGGCGCCACTTTTGGATGTGCTGCCGAAATTTTTCCAAGCAGAGTCGATTTTCCAGCATTCGGATATCCGACTAACCCGACGTCTGCGATTTTGCGTAGCTCAAGCAGAAAGTCGCCTTCTTCACCAGGTTCGCCTTCAGTAAACTGAGTTGGCACCCGGTTAGTCGAACTCTTGAAATGGGTATTTCCTTTGCCACCGGCTCCGCCCTTGCATAAAACGAATTCCTGGTTCTGCTCGGAGAGGTCGACCAAACGCTCACACGCGGATGGTTCGATAGCGGGCTTTCGAGGCTGCTCATCTCCTTCCCTTGGCTCGAACAGCTGCGGTGGAATGCGATAGACCAGAGTACCGATCGGCACTTTGTAGATCGAGTCGGCGCCCGCCCGGCCGTACATGTTCTTACCTTTACCGTGGCCACCCCTTTTTGCCTTCAGCAACGGCTGATAATAAAAATCGACCAGGTTATCGGTGTGAACGTCGGTCCGGAGTATGATATTACCGCCACGACCTCCATCGCCTCCATCAGGTCCCCCTTTCGGTACGAATTTTTCGCGTCGGAAACTGACACAGCCATCCCCGCCATCTCCTGCCTTCGCGTTAATTCTGATGTGGTCAACGAACATGGATCGCAAACAGGAACCAAATCGAGCTTGAATCTTGTGTAGGGCGGCAGGCCCTGCCGCCAATATCTATAGCGCGTTGGGTCTTTGGCGGCGCAGGGCCTGCCACCGTACGCGAAATTTGAACTTCGCGATTGCTACAAAAGTGACTCGTAGAGCTTCTTAGTTTCAGCCGCAATCGCAGACCAGCTAAACTTCTCGAGCGCCCGTTTTCGGCCTGCTTTCCCGAACTTTTCGCGAAGCTCTGGATTAGCCATTAATATGTTGATCTTCGCTGCCAGGTCGCGGGAAAACTTTTGAGGATCTAACGGTTCAAACGGGCTCTCTGTCATCTGTTCCAGCGGGACCAGGAAACCTGTTTCACCATCCACAACCACCTCTTTGATCCCGCCGACCGCGGTTGCAACCACTGCGGTTTCACAGGCCATCGCTTCCAGGTTGATGATTCCAAACGGTTCGTAGATCGAAGGACAACAAAAGACGGCAGCGTGAGTGTAAAGCTCGTAAACAGCCGCTTTGGGGACCATCTCTTCGATCCAGATCACGTCGCCATGTTTGCTCTGGGCCTCCGCAACGTCTTTTTTCATTTCTGCTGCGATCTCCGCCGTATCAGGCGCTCCGGCGCATAAGACGATTTGGAATCCTTTGTCCATGTACTGAATAGCGTTTACCAGATGGATAATCCCTTTCTGCCGCGCGATTCGCCCGACGAATAGAACATAGGGCCGCTTTGGATCGATACCGTACCGAACGAGCTGGTCCATCGATTGACGCGGGTAATACTCGGTTGGATCGATACCGTTGTAGATGATTTTCACGCGCTCGGGAGCAACATCAAACAGTGAGAGCACATCTTTGCGTGTTTCTTCGGAGACCGCGATTACGGCGTTGGACATCTCAATTGCAGTTTTTTCAAGCCATTTGGAGAAGTCGTATCCGTACCCCAGTTGTTCACGCTTCCACGGGCGAAGTGGCTCCAGAGAATGAACCGTTAACACCATCGGAATGTGGTAGTTGATCTTTGCCAAAATGGCTCCGAAATGCGCATACCAGGTATGACAATGGACCACATTCGCGTCGACCCCAGCTGTATTAAAATCAGTGCAGCGCCGAATTGCTCCGAGAACGGAAAAGAGATTTTTGGGACACCGGAACGATGATGTGTCCAATCCAAAACCGCGAACTTTCAGATTGGGCAAGTCGACCGACTGGTCGCCGAAGCAGCGTACTTCGACCTCCATGATCTTGGACAACTCCCGACTCAGATAATCAATATGAACACCTGCCCCGCCATAGATATGGGGAGGATATTCGTTGGTCAGCAGGAGCGCTTTCATATTGGCAGGATTCAGGAGTCAGGAGTCAGAATCCAGAAGAATCTGTTGGGTGTGCCTTCTGTAGATGGTCTTCAAACGGACTGATGAGCGCTCGAAAGTCACGATAAATCGTGACCCTACCGATGACAGACCATGTTACGCGACGGGTAGGGTCACGATTTATCGTGACTGCGCGTTTGACTCGGAGCGACCGCTCGACCTCCAGGCCGTCAAGGGCGCCGCCAAACTACCTGAACACGATCGGAATGATCAAGATCGCTACGATGTTAGCGACTTTGATCATCGGATTGATGGCTGGACCAGCGGTATCTTTATATGGGTCACCGACTGTGTCGCCCGTGACAGCAGCCTGATGCGCCGGCGAGCCTTTGCCTCCGTGATTCCCTTCTTCAATGTACTTCTTCGCATTGTCCCACGCTCCACCGCCGGACGTCATTGAGATTCCCATGAAAAGCCCGGTTACAATCGTTCCAACAAGGACCGCCCCGAGTACCACATGGCCAAAGAGCGACGCCACCAGAACAAATAGAATCGGTAAAAGGGCAGGAACAATCATCTCTTTCAGCGCAGCCTTGGTAACAATGTCTACGCAGTTGCCGTACTCCGGCTTATCCTGTCCCGTCATGATTCCAGGATGTGCCTTAAGCTGACGCCGCACCTCTTTCACAACCGCGCCGGCCGCTTTTCCAACTGCGTCCATACTGAACGCGCTAAAGAGGAATGGCAGGAGACCGCCAACAAATAATCCGATAATTACGTCCGGTCGCTCCAACGAGAAGGCTCCATCGGATACATCCCGCCCTCCGATCGACGCGAAATGCGATTTCAGCTCCGACACGTAAGATCCGAACAAGACCAGCGCCGCGAGTCCTGCGGACGCGATCGCATACCCCTTGGTCACGGCTTTCATCGTGTTTCCGACCGCATCAAGTTCGTCAGTTACAGAGCGCACCGATTTTGGCAATTCGCTCATTACCGCCACACCGCCGGCATTGTCGGTGATCGGTCCAAACGCATCCAAAGAAATGATGATACCGGCCATCGAAAGCATGCTCATGACCGCAACAGCGATCCCATAGAGCCCGGCGCAGTAGTAGCTCAACATGATGGCTAGCCCGATAAACACCACCGGCAACGCCCTTGCATGCTGGCCAGTTGCCAATCCGGCGATGATATTTGTAGCGTGCCCTGTCTCAGATGCTTGCGCGATTCTGCGAACCGGCCGGAAAGCGGTGGACGTGTAATAGTTAGTGATTGCAACGATCACCCCGGTCATGGCCAACCCGATCAGAGCCGCCAAATAGAGTTGGCCAGGAGTATACGTCGAGTTGCCGACCTGGATTGTTCCAGGAAATAACAAAGTCGTTGCCGGCCAATACAGGATTGCTGATACGAGCGCGCTCGCGCCGACCGCTTCGATCAATACCCGAGTAGGGTCTGCTTTTCGGATGTTCACCCAAACAATTCCGAGGATCGCGCCAATAACGGAAATTCCTCCCAGTAAAAAGGGGAAAACGACCGCTTCCGGCGAACGATTCATGGTCAAGAACCCGACTAATACGGCTCCAATGATACTAACCGCATAGGTTTCGAACACGTCGGCTGCCATACCGGCGCAGTCGCCAACGTTGTCTCCAACATTGTCTGCGATCGTTGCGGGGTTGCGTGGATCGTCCTCCTCCAAATTGCTTTCGATCTTACCAACTAAATCGGCTCCCACATCCGCAGCCTTTGTGTAGATTCCGCCGCCTAGTCGAGCGAACACGCTGATCAAACTCGCACCCAAAGCTAAGCCGACGAGACTTTGGATCACTTTATCCTGACTGCCGAGAATAGATTCTCCTATTTTGTAGAACAACCCGACCG
>JBPYFC010000122.1:0-4628 GCA_051984705.1 Chthoniobacterales bacterium
TGTCGTTGTGACCAAAGCCTCGACATCGGGTGCAATCGTTGAGTTCTTGAACACCGGGACGGCGATCGTGTGAATCCCGCGCATATAAGTTGGCTGTACGGGACCAACCGTATAACCGAGGCAGCCGGCCAAGAGGGCCACAAAGGACAGAGAAGCGATCCGAACAGCCCCTGGAAGCAGAAAATGCTTGACCATTGTCGGCTGCTACTGAGACGGCAAAGCGGGCTCTGCCGGTGAAGCAGCTGGCGAGGCGGCGGGAGGAGGAGCGGCACTTGGTGGCGGAGTCACATCACCCGCCGAAGAAGGTGTTCGCATCGGAGTCGGCTGCTGAGGACGAGGCGAAGCAGCAGGCGGCGGCGCCGGTGGTCCAGCGTAGTCAGGGCGTCCGGCCGTATCCGTTTGCGCTTGCATTTTGCGCGGCTGAGCAGCCGGTTGTGCAGGCTGATTGCCAATTGTCAGCTTAGCCTCGCCAACCTTCGTGCGAATTTGATCCATCCGTTGTTTGGCATGAGCAGCCTCCGGCGAATTGGGCGTTTGTTGTACTACATCGTTGTAGTAAACATAAGCCGCTTTGTAGTTCTTTTGCTTGTCGTAGAACTTTGCGATCGTATACGAATTCGACGTCTTGCGAGCCTGCAATGCCGTTAGGTTATCTCTCGCCTGAGGTACTTTTTCGCTCTTCGGATATCGGAGCAGGAAATCCTCGAACGATTCCTGAGCACGAACCGCAGCTGTCTGATCGTAGCCGGTGTTCCGGCTTGCCTGTAGATAAACATAGCCGATCTGGTACATCGCCTGGTCGGCAACATCGCTGTTCGGATATCGATCAACAACCTGCTGGTACGCATTCACCGTAGCGGAGATTGATCCGCCCTTTTCCAGTGCCTGGCCAATCCCGTACTGGGCCAGCGGCGCAATCCGGCTATAGGGAGCATTGATGACGATTTTTTGGAACATTTCCTGAGCCTTCGTCATCGAAGGCAGAGTGGGCACTCCAAAAACGTCCACGCGTCTGCCATCCAGGTATGCCTTGCCGATTCCATATTGTGCTTCCAGCGCGGATTCAAAATCGGGACTACGTGGATAACGTTCGACCAAAGCCTGATATTCGCTGAAGGCACGTTGCAGTTTGCCTTCTTGTTCTAACATCCGCCCAGACTGAAATTGTGCCCGTGCCGCGACATCGGACCGAGGGAACCGCCGAACGACCATCCTGTACGACGCGCCGGCTCGCTTGTAGTCGTGAGCATTCTCGTACCGCTCAGCCAGATTATATTGTTCTTGAGCGTTACGCTTAATCTCGATGTCGCCCAAGTCTCCGGGACTGAATCCCTCGCCTTCTCGGTAAATAATTGGCGCTGGAGAAACGTATGGAAACGCTAAGAGAATCAGCAGCGTCAGCGGAAGTACAAACCGCGGCGTTTTCTTCATAAGGGGGCGAGAATAGTTCCGAGGGCAGATCACGTCAAGAGCAGTACAAAACCATGATTATGCCCCATTCTGTGTCTTTGTCGACCCAAAGACAAGGACCCGATCGGATAAGTCTGCGCTTTCAGCGCGGACGTCGGACGTTGTCGCTCGACCCTCAACCGTCTCAACCGTAATCCGTAGTCCGTAATCCGTTATCCAATTTCGGGAACACGCGAGGATATCTCTTAGCGCTTCCAGCGTCGGAGCAGGCCACGATACGGAACACGGAACACGGATTACGGATTACGGTTGACACGTCCGCATTACACTGGACGTCCGATCAATTTGGTTGAGCATGAGACCGATCTGGAAAGGCGCAATCAGCTTTGGGCTCGTAAACATCCCGATTGCACTCTACCCGGCGACACGGCGGGAGGAGCTCAAATTTCGGTTCCTCCGAGCATCGGCCTTGAGCACGGTGAATTATAAACGAGTCGCCGAGGCCGATGGAAAAGAAGTGCTGTGGGATCAGATTGTTAAGGGATACGAGTACGAGAAAGGAAAATTCGTTGCCCTCAAAGATGAAGATTTTAAGCGGGCAGATATTGAAGCCACGCAGACGGTAGACATCATCAACTTCGTCGACTTGAAAGAAGTGGACCCGGTCCTTTTCTATAAACCATATTATATGGAACCGGGGCGGGGAGGCGACAAAGCGTATGTGCTTCTTCGAGAAGCCCTGGAAAAGAATGGCAAGATCGCGATCGCGAAAGTTGTGATCAGAGCTCTGCAGCACTTGGCGGCTATTAAGCCGCAAAAGAAGGGTTTGATGTTAGAGCTCATGCGTTTTCCAGAGGAGTTGGTCGATGTTTCAGAATTCAAGGCACCTGCAGAGAAGCGCGTTGGAAAACAAGAGCTGCAAATGGCCTCGAAGTTGGTCCAAAGCATGATCAGCGCATGGAAGCCAGAGCAGTATCAAGATGAGTATCGTCACGCCCTTGAACGTGTGATTGAAGAGAAAATCCAACACTCCGAAAAACCGCTGCGGTCAAAGCCGCGGAAGAAGCAACCTGCAAATATCATCGACCTGGTTTCTGTCTTGGAAAAGAGCGTCCAAGAAACGGGATCCAAAACGGGAGCTAGGGCAGCAACCAAATCCAAAGGAAGCATCAAAGACCACTAGACGTTCCCGGAAGAAAGCGGCATAGGGAAGGGGTCGACCCATTACGGTAGCGCTGCGAACTGGTTCTCAAGTCGATGAAAATCGGATTGCTTCATAATCCCGGAGCTGGTCATGGTAAGCGCACGATCGCCGAGCTTACCCGGCTGTTCAAAGAGGCAGGCCATGAAGTAACGTCTGCGTCTACCAAAGGTAAGCGGTGGAAAGAATTACTCGCCGAGCCAATTGAACGGCTCATCATTTCAGGAGGAGACGGGACGGTAAGCAAGGTTGTGCCGCTATTAGTAGGCAGAAATCTGCCGTTCCATATCTTGCCGCTCGGGACGGCTAACAATATTGCGCGATGTCTGGATCAGATCCAGTCCGTCGAGCGCTTCGTTTCGGCTTTTGATTTGGCGCGTTTGCGGAAACTGGATCTTGGTCGCGTCGCGGGAGTCGCAAGACGCAGAACGTTTGTTGAAGGAATCGGAGTCGGAGTGCTGGTCGAACTTATGGAGGATATTGCGAAACTGAAAGAACCGGAGAAAACGAACCCGAGCAAGAGGCTTGCACACGCCCTCGATCATTGCCGAGCAATCAGCGAAGATTACGCTGGGGTCCACTGCCAGCTATTTATCGACGATCAAAAAGTTGCCGGACGCTTCTTATTGGTGGAGGTCATGAACACAACACACGTTGGTCCAGGACTAGCCCTTGCCCCAAACGCTGACCCTGCCGACGGCCTTATGGAAGTTGTTTGCGTACGGGACGATCAGCGAGAGCAGTGGTGTCTGTATCTGGACCAGCTGAGAAGTGGAGCGGAAGTTGCCGCCCCGTTCGAGACGAGAACTTGTCGCACAGTCGAGTTTATCTCTGTAAAAGCGCCGGTCCACGTGGACAGCAAGATCGGCTCACCTCAAGCCCGGGTTTGCACCTGGCTTGAACCTGATGCACTGAAATTTTTTGATCTGGGAGACAAGTAATGATCAGTTTTAGTTGCTGGTATAACGACGGAGCGCGGCAAGGAGGTTTATGCGTATCCTGATTTCCAATGATGATGGGATCTTCAGCCCAGGAATCCTAACACTAGCAAAAGTAGCGAAACAGTTTGGCGAAGTGCGAATTGTAGCGCCCGACGTTGAACAATCGTCTATGGGCCAGGCGATCACGGCAAACAGGCCTTTAAGTCATCGTAAGATCCCGCTCGGAGAATTTGAAGCGTTCAAGGTAAACGGTACTCCGGCAGACTGTGTGGCACTTGGTCTATTCCATTGGGGCGAAGCAGACTTGGTGCTTTCCGGGATCAATCTGGGGACGAATCTTGGAAGCGCAATCTGGCATTCCGGGACCGTTGCCGCTGCTAAGCAGGCTACGCTGCTGGGCCTCCGCGGAATCGCTTTCAGTACTCCAGTCGAAGATGAAGAACCGCGATTTGAGAATTTGGAACCTCACGTAGAAGAAGTGTTGAAGCTTTTGATTGAGCGATCCTCAGCACGTCTACTCAACGTGAACATTCCTTTGAACCCGAAAGGGATTCGATGGACACAGCAGTCTGTCCGGCAATATGACGGTAAGATGGTCCGCGGCACCGATCCGCTCGGACGCGAGTTTTATTGGTTCACCGTCGTTCCGATCAAAGGCGCTGACGAAGGGACCGATCGCTGGGCGATGGAACATGATTTCATTTCTATCACCCCTCTACGGCTTAACCTGACTGATAATCACGAATTGGAGTACCAGAAAGAGGTTGCCCGATAGGAACGCCGTCAGCGCCGCCATCGCCCACAGCGCCGACAGCGAAACACTGGGAACGCCGGGAACGCGCGTGAACGCCGGGAACTGTAGAACGAGACGGCGAGGGGCGAGACGGCGGATGCCGGAAACTTAAACAGAAGGCCGCAACGGAGACAAAGAAGACATCAGAATTCGATTAGCTTTGTGTCCGACACAGCTAATCATCGATCCTAAAACTTCATCTTGGTGTTCTTCGCGGCCTTCTGTTCGATTCTCCTATAGGAAGCGCGGAGACTTGTCGCGCCGTAATGGCGCCATGGTGAGG
>JBPYFC010000123.1:0-4960 GCA_051984705.1 Chthoniobacterales bacterium
CAGTGGTTCAACAGTATTTGCAGGCCATAACAGACGAGATCAAGCGAGAGCTTTTCGTCGGCGGGCTCAGCGTCGGGGATAGCGAAAGCCGCTCGATGGCGATCATCAATGGAGTAGCTTTCGCTCAGGGAGATAAGATTCCCGTACCCGTCCGATCGCAGCAACTGAGCCAGTTGGAAGCGCTGGCCCGCACCTATGGTCTGCCATTGGAGAGAGGCCAATCCGATGACATTCTCGTAGAAGTCGGAACGATTAAATCGAATGGAGTAGCCATTGTTTTGCCAGGCTTCAAAGCAGCGCTTTGTGAGCTTGGATACGAAGGCGACAGACCATCCCAGCCAATTCAACTCGAAAGAAAACCTTCCCGGCCATGATCAAAAGAATTCTTATTCTGCTTGTTTGCCTGCGGTGCTGTGCCTTAGCTCAAACAGAGCTTTCTGCTTCCCCTCGGCCCGCTCCCGAGAACTCGCCCGCGCCTGCACCGCAAGCTTCACCCGCAAGCTCGAATCAAGGCTCGGACTCGGTGGTAGACGAAATCGAGCGTCTGTTGCGCGAAAAAGAGAATGCAGAAGCCGCTGCTGCCGCGCAGATGGAACCCTCAAAACCTAGAACGCATCGCTATACGAACCAACCTATTTCGCGTGTGCTGAGAATCCTGGCGGAACAAGCAAACATTAATTACATCGAACCGAATTTTCCGACCGAAGAACGAATCTCGGTTACGCTTTCAAACCTTACGCCGCTTGAAGCCTTTTATCAGATCGCTGAGTCACGTGGCTTTCAAGTTTTCTCGGACGGCAGGAAGTATACGCTGCGCCGCGCAGATATCGAATCGCCCGGCTACTGTGTAACTCGCAGGTATAAGATTCGGAATACGCCCGCCGAATTCTTGCTCCAGCCAATCGCGAACTACCTCGGAATCAAAACCAATCCCGCTGGGGATCATTTCCCAGCTTATCCAAAACCGGCCACGTCGATTAATCAAACGAGCGATGTTGCGTCAACCCTTGGAGGCACCGGGTCTGACCAAAGCCGTGCCCGTTACATCGCCGGGTTGCCATTTGATATGCCGCTTTCGACCGGAGGGTTCGCGAAAGAGGGCCAGAACGCAGTCTTCGTTGAGCGAAGCAGCAACTCGCTGATCGTGCGGGCAACGGAAGAAGACCAGACAATGGTGGCAAATGCGATCGCCAGTCTCGATAAGAAAGAGAAACAGATTCTGTTGAAGACCTACGTGCTCGAAATCACCGATCGAAATAATCTCAATGGGGGCCTGGACTGGAGCCAGACACTCGGCGTTAACGGAGCAAAATTCACACTAACAGGAAGAGTCGGTGCCACCGGCATCACGGGGAACATTCCTGTCGGTTCGTTTTTTTCGAACGGGTTGGTTCTGAATTTTCCGGATGTCGCCGTCGTGTTGCGAGCACTTGGTGAACGTGGCCGAATCCGTAGTAACAATTCGCCGATGACAGTCGCGAAGAGTGGTATGCCTGTCACGATTCGGTCCGACACAAAGCAAACTATTTTCCTACAAACCCCGGGGACCAATAATTACGGACCGAGCACAACTCCATACACCTTCACAACCGGGCTCACCATCGATGTCATTGCGCGAATATTAGATGACAACTTAGTTGACCTGAATCTCAACCCGGCTCTCTCGACTGTGACATCGACCAGTGATGCTGCGCCCGGCACGACGACCCAAGTGCCAGTCATCTCAACCCGAAGTACAACCGCGAATGTCACGGTGCGAAGCGGCCAGGCAGCGGTCATCGGTGGAATCCTGCGAGACGATTCGGCGCTGATGACCAACGGCATACCGGGATTGCACAAAATCCCGATACTCGGCTACCTATTTAAATCGCGACAAGACAATAACACGCGCACCAACCTCATTGTGATTGTTTCGCCCACCATTATCTCTGCCGATAATCGCCGTCACGATCGGCTTGGCGAAAGCGAGCGCGACTCGTTGCTGAACTCGTCCGACCTGCCTGGAGAACCACCTCCGTTACCCTTGGGTGAATCCGCGCAACAGGTGCCGACACTGTCGAAAATAAAGAGCCATTGAGATGGTTGCAGGCTTTCAATTTAGATCGCACGCAGTATCAAACACGCCGATACGCCGACACGCCGATACGCCGACACGAACCTATTCCGCCGCTGGCTTTTCCCTCATCGAGGTTCTCGCTTCGGTCGTTGTCCTATCCATCGCAGCGCTTAGTATCACCGCGGTTTGGGCGTTGGCGGATCAGAAAGCGTTGTATGCACGGCTAGACAATCGCGCCACCAGAATTCTCAACGAGTACGCCGAGCTCCAGAACTTCGCTCCGTCCTATGTAGCGGATTCCCAGAGCAGCTTTGATGAAGCCGGCGGGGTTCCGCTCAAGCCTGGCGAATCCCGTCAGGGATACCTCTATTACCCGAGAAATTCGGACGGACCTAACGCGCCCGCGTTCCTTAACGAGTTTCCTTATCAGATCAGCTTCGACAATGCGGGAGGCGGGGTCCTCGCACTTACTTACCAACGCAACCCGCGCGACCCAGCCAGTAAGGTCGTCGCAACGCTAAACCTGAATTCCCAATGATCAGCCTTAGCAATCTCGTTTTTCCGAAACGAGCGCTATGCGAAACGCCAAACGCGAAACGCGAAAGGCCGAACGCCGACTCCGGCTTCACTCTTGTAGAACTCCTCGCTGCGATCATTTCTGTCGTCGTCGTTCTTGGTGCAGCAACCGGTTTCATGATCACAGCGATGGCGCGGCAAAAAGGCATCCTGGAGGCCTCGCAACTGGAAGCGATCCATTCGCAACTCGCCGCGACGATGTCTGATGCGATGAAAACGGCAGACGATTTTCAGATCTTTCCGGATGCGACTCGTCTCCCAGCCGGCGTCCAAACGCCCTATGGAGGAGGTGTTCCTGCTGGGAAGGTCTTAAGCTGTCGCAGAGCTGCCATTCAACGAGACTTCGAATTTAGAAATGGTACCTCGGGGTTTGGAGAGATCATCCAGACGACCACCGGTTTCAACGGAACACCGGTTGTCAAAGCCTATGCTGGCGTCCAGCCGGCCGCCAGCGGGATCTTCAGCATGAAAAATGGATTGCTCCAGGCCCATTGGAGCGTCGTGACTTCAATGGAACGGCTCGATTTCAATGTCTATGGAACTCCGCTGAACATGAGATGAAACTCCGGAAACATTCCGCCAAAGGTTCCATTTTTGTCGTAGTCATCGCAGCTGTCGCGATTGCGACGATGATCGCAGTCACCTTTCTCGCATTCATGACCGATGCTCGGGAACGCGCGGGTAGAGAGATGGACCAGGCCAAACAGCAAGTTGCGCTGGAAGGAACTTTTCTCAGGATGAAGAAGGCTATCGCTAAACAAGCAGCAGACACTGGCTTCATCGATTTGTCGGAAATGCAGATAAACGGATTCACCCTCACCTGGGCTCCCTCAAATGACAAAGGCTCCCGGCACCTGGCGCCCGTTAGTGGTCCTTCCGGTGTTGGCGACAATACCGACCCACTGCAGCCTCTTGACGGAACCGACAGCGGTGACCCCTTTAAAGGCGCGAGCGCTCAAATTCTTAAGATAAATGTGGATGGCTCAGCCGAGACGCAGAGACTACCAAGACTTTCGAATAAGGTCGTTACGGTTACGCCAACGATTGATGTTAGGCAGATTCCGGTGTCCCAATTCACGGTTTTCTCTTTGAATAGCTCGGTCAACATCGACTCGACCAGCTTTGGAGGGAACGCAGGACGCGTCTTCGGACAGCTAGGGATAACTGTGACAGGCGACCTGCAAACAGATTATCCACTAGTCAGCGGCAACGATTTTAACGGAACCGGGTCGGTTCTATTTAATGTGGCTCCTGGCCAGTCAATCTCTTTCTCGCCTAATAGCGAACCGACAACCGCTCCTGAGGATCTGCAGTTTCTGGCGGACGCTCGAACAAGCTTGGATTCATTTGCGATAACGCCCGGAGTCCTGCCTCTCGACGTTGTTTTGGTACCAGGCGAGAACTCAGAGCAGACCGGTGGCTGGGATCTCCAGGCATCTATTAATCAAACCGACACAAAATTTGAAATCACAGGCAACGGAAAAGGGGATTATTCAGTCCAGGCGACCGGAACGGATTCGCAATGGTTTCAGCCGGTTGGCCCTAAATCGATCGCCGGCGATCAAAGCAAGAAGCCTCAGTCTTGTCCGTGTCTGGCCAAAGATGGTGACGGAGATCTCAAGAACCAGATTGTAATCGGATTCAACTACAAAGGCGTGCCGGATACCGTCAAACGAATCGCATTCGTAGTCACGAACGCCAGACCGGAAGACGTAACATTATTGATTCGTGGTGCCTCTATGCTGAAAGGACCGCTATCGATCGTTACGCCGCACAACGTGATCTTTGAAGGAAATTTCAATACTCTTGGTGCAGACCCGCCCGCGGCCTCCGTGATGACCAGCCAAGCCGTTAGCTCAGCTCCGCTTGGACGAGGCGACAAATACTTTGGTTTCGTGCAATAGAAAATAGTTGTATCGGCGTGTCGGAGTATCGGCGTATCGGCGAATCACGAATTCGCATCTATAATCAGTTCACCCACAAACCATTATTTCGGAACACGACGATGCATGAACACGAGAGCTCTCACGCCGACACGCCCGTGCCTTTCCACGCTCCTTCCGATCCTATTGGTTCCTATCGGTCCTATTGGTCCTATTAGTCCCATTTAACGCTCACGCCCAATGGCAGCCGCCCCCGACGCTGCGCCAAGTTCCGATCAAATACGATTGTAGAAAAACACAGCATCGCGTTGGCGCGGCTCTCCAACCCAATCCTTTCTACTGGCATGGAGCGATTTTTCTGTGTCCGGAACGAATGCGTTCAATCGACGCAAAACATCCCGGTGCCTCTCGGTTCTTTCTGGTTCACGAATACGGACATCTCGCT
>JBPYFC010000124.1:0-4986 GCA_051984705.1 Chthoniobacterales bacterium
ATGCCAGCATCGGCTGAATGCGCGGCAGCGTGACTACGATTTTGACGAATTTTGTTAAAAGGATAACTAATCCGGTCAGATGAATGGATTAATCGCGAATGAATGCACCAGAAATTTGATAATGTGCTAGAAAATCCAGCAAATTGGTTTTGAACCGCCAGAAGGCTGCCGGGGATCAACTCGCCAACGGTGCAGACATCGCCCTAACCAGCAATCAGCCGATTCACTTCGTCGTAAGGGATAACGAATCTGGAGAGTTGGTCGTAGGTGCCAGTTCCAATCAACTCTTGCCCAACTGCTCGAAGCAAGCCGAGAGCCGCTCGATGCGGGCTTGAACCTAAGCTAATTCTCCGAACACCAACGCGAGCTAGTTCGCCAACAGAAGGGGACCCGGGGCCAGCCAGAATGTTTATCGGGCCCGGAGTAGCGCGCAGAAGTTCTTTAATGATGTCGATATCGCGTAATCCTGGAACGAAGATGCAGTCCGCTCCGGCCCGACGATAGGCACGAGCTCTTTCGGTGGCGATTGGGAATCGGTCCTGATCTTTCACCGTGTCCAGCAGATATGCGTCGGTTCGCGCATTGATGACTACAGGTACGTCCAGGCTCGAAGCGACCTCTCTTATCGTTGCGACCCTTTCCGCTTGAGTCTTCACATCTAGTAGACTGCGGGTGGCATGATCGGCATCTTCTATGTTCAGCCCGACAGCGCCGATAGCGATCATTTCAGTGACGAGTGTATTAGCGTCGCCGAGATTGTAGCCAGCCTCTAAGTCGGCTGTTACCGGCAATTCCACAGCGCGAACGATGCGCCCAACCCATTCGAGCATTTCTTTAGCCGCGATGTTTTCGCCGTCCGGATATCCAAGGAGGTTGGCGATTCCAGCGCTTGTGGTAGCCAGCGCCTTGAATCCGAGTTGTTCAACGATTCGAGCGCTAGCAACATCCCAAACATTGGCAAGCAAAAGCGGCTCGGGACCCTCGTGAAGTTGCCGAAGTCGTAGAGCCTTGGCTTTAGAGGAGACTGCGTTCATTCATATCGATACTCCTGCGGCTCAGCCTGGCGCAAGTGTCTAAACCGCTGAATCGCACGCCGAGGCGCTAATAAGAGGGACCTCACGCCAAGACGCAAAGACGCAAAGATTTTTGAATTAGAGGCGAGCCCTACCGACGATGGACCATCGCACAGGATTGGTAGAGCGAAGCTTGCCGAGCCGCTCCCAACATGCGGCTTGCTCTGTCATTGGTCACCATAATTAGGCCGTTTCTTCCCGACTTCCAAAATCTTTGCGTCTTGGCGTCTTGGCGTGAGGTCCCTCTTCCGCGTCTTGGCGTGAGATCCCTTTTCCCGCGTCTTGGCGTGATGTTCCTATTTGCCTTGACGGGAGCGTTGGTCGAGCGTCGAACGGACTTGATCGAGTAATCGCTGCCGGCCATATGGTTTCGCGATAAATCCCGCTGAGCCCTTAGCCAGCATCGGAGTCAGTCGCGGATGTTCTACATACCCGCTGCTAAGCAAGACCGCGACATTCGGGTCACGTTGTTTAAGTTGATAAAAGATGGCTTCTCCGTCTCGGCCAGGGATTATAAAATCCAAAATCACTAGCCCCACATATCTGCCGATCTTATCGAAAAGCTCCAGCGCCTGGTTCCCATCGTACGCGGTGATCACCTTGTACCCTTGCTCGCACAGTATCATTTGCGCGACCAAACAAACGTTCGGTTCATCGTCTACAATCAAGATCAGCTCTCGATCTCCCGCTATATTAGAGATCTCCAGGTGAAACTTATCCGCCAGCACGCCGAGCTGCCCGGCATCTGGCGTGATTGCCGCGGCGGCCGTTCCTCCTTGAAAAAGCTTCGACATCTCAATTCGAAATTTGAACGCGAATCGATCAATTTGAACGATTGGGATCGTCCTTGGCGCAAACCCACCAAACACAAGCTAGCAAGGCAGAGCCGAGAAATAAGAACATTCCCAAAGTCAACATGCCATGGTGATGCCGGAATATCGATTCAGAGTCAAAACGAAATTGCAATCTAGCGCTAGAAAAGTGGAACGCTGCGATCCGCCTCCGCCAACTTGTCCTCCGTAGCTTCCACCTTCGCTAAAGCGGCGGTGGACAGGTTAGCGAAGGAGGAGGCCACGGCGGACAGGTCGCCGGCAACGGAGTTTCAAATGCGCAAGAAGGACGACCGGCGGCCCCGAGGCCTACAGTCAAATTTTTACGCCAAAAAAATCCAGAAATACTTTGCGATAAACGTCTTGCTTAAAGCCGGGGAGCCAACTGATCTGGAATTCCTCGGGACGAATCCAGCGGATCCGGCGGAACTCCGGGCTTTCGGTGGCGGCGCTGACTTGCGACTCGGAAACCAGGAGATCGACAAGAAAATAGGTCTGCTCCTGGCCATGATAACCCTCTTTGGTCCTGCCTTGATCAAACAGATAGCGATAAGGTCCTTTCGAATCGACGACCCGATAGTGACGTGGCTCGAGCGACACTTCTTCCTTCAGTTCGCGAATAAGGGCCTCAGCGCTCGGCTCCGATTTCTTGACGCCTCCCTGCGGAAACTGCCAACCGCCTGGAATGTTAAACCGTTCTCCGATGAGAATGCGCCCATCGTTCTTCCGAATGATAGCTGCAACATTTGGCCGATATCTCGGAGATTGCATGGTCGTTGTTCTTCAATGTTGATGTTTTGAATCGGTCGGGCGCTGTTTGTCACGGTGTCGGGAGCGACTGCTCACGACCACCCTAGTGGTGCAACATGTCGAGCAAAGATTTTAGCGCATCCTTTGGGTTGGCTTTGAATTCCTTTTCAATCTTGTCTCGCGCCGCGTCTCTCAAGCGTTTCGAGAGGTCTTCTTTGGGATCCGTTGGCGACCCGGTCAATCTCATGGTCGTCCAACGAAGCCCCTCTCGGTCCTCGGTAAACACTTTTTCCGCCGCCCCAGGTATCCAATCGAGCATCTTTGGAGCGACACCGATTTGTAGTGTTCCATCCAGATGGTTAGCATCCACCGTTCCGTCGCCTAGGATTTGTATCTGGTCCTGGTAACGCCCAACCAGGTTGGAAATTTGCGCGTGCCGTGCCTCATATTGGAAATCAGCCTGTACCGAGTCCAGGTGCACCTCGCCCAAATTGCCGAGTTTAATTACGTTTCGAAGCTTGCCGAGAAAATTGGCTAAGTCGAATTTGGCTTCCTTGATCTCGATTGAGCCGGTGATGCGCCCCTGTTCGAAGTGCTCAATCTCTCCTGTGTAAGTGAGATGCCCCGACGCCGTTCCGTCGAGCTGCCATTCCTTAGGTGAGAGTTGTTGTGTGTTAAGGTTGGAGAAGTCGGCCGTCATCTCAGCAGTTGCCAAATTGCTGATGTGGCCGGCCAGATGGATATCGCCGCCGCCGGCGACACGCGCTGTCGCTTCGTGGATTGTAATCAACTTTTCAGCAACTGTCCCACGAACCTGTTGAACTTCGAGCGCGGGTAAACCTCCATGTTGAGCAGTACCGCCGAGAGTCTCGATATTCCATTGGTCAGGCGCCGCACGGCTGATACTGACTTTCATTCCAGCGAATTGACCGCTGACGCCATGCCCGGTTGTCCAGTGCAGGTCGACCTTAGCAACGTTGATCTGTTCAACAACCAGCTCCGATGGCAAAAACCTGGAGAGCTTGAGCCGCGGTTCTCGTTTCGGTCCAGGGGCGGTTTTTTCTTCCGCTACACGTTTTCCCAAGACGACGTCAACTGAGTCCGCTGCACACTGATCGACCACCCAGCGGCCGCGTAACAGCTGCCACCAGTCAAGGTGCGCGGAGATGTTTGTTACCTGAAGCGACCGAAGATTCCTGGTTCCTTTTGCGGTAAAACCGCTAGACCGAAAGGAGGACCCTTCCCACGACAACGGAGCGAACTGGCCATCGGCGTGAAGCGATCGACTCACCTTCTTGCTCAGCCAGATCCGAAAAAGTTCACTTCTCACCAGCCCATGCAGTCCGAGCCAGGCGGAGATGCAAGCAACGATTAAAATAACTCCGCCGATGACAGGAAATCTGAATCGCTTCACTGGGCTATTAGCTTGGCTTAAAGCGGCAGAGGTGCAAAAGAGAGTTTCCGTTTTTTGCGAGCACGAAGCGCAATCTGGTGCAGGATAAAGATGCCGGCGCAAACTCCCGGCAGGGCGAAGAGATGCCAATAGGCCAAAGGAGGAGGGGTCGGCGGAGCCACGGTAAATAGAGTCTCAACCGTGCCGGTTTCCGAGGCGCGCTGTAAATGGATTCTCAATCCCCAGCGTCCGCTGTGGGGGATCTGGACGGTCGCACCATATAAGAGACGGTTCTCGCCATGATTCAGTCGTGCGGGAATAGCGGAGAGGTCCGGACTCGTAGACATGGCACAGGAGGGTGGCATCCAGGATTTTTCGCCGGTCCCTTCGAGCGGAATGAGATCCAAGGCCAGAGTGGCGTCCATGACCGGCACCAAGTCCTTACGATTTTGGACCAGAACCGTAATATCGACAGGGCCCGCCGCCAGGATTGGCGGCTGCGTGAAAACAGTGATGTGGAACGAGCCTGTGTCCGTTTGAAGCCGGATCGTTCCTCCATCGGCCAGAGCGACATTCGAGAGGATGAACCAGAAAAGAAATGCGGTCTGTAACCTTGAGTTCATGACATCAACATCCCGCGCATGTCCATCGGTTGAAAAATGATCCAGACCGCAACCAGAAAATAAACCAACCCGAGTAGTAACCATGGGACGAATACGCCGAATGGTCGATCCGGAGCGAGTCGATTAGCTACCTTCCAGGCCGCATACCAGGACAACAAAAGGCCTGCATCGAGTAAAAGGATCTGTAGATCGAGGAGCTGCGGAAAAGCCCAGGAGGCGACTGCCCAGTCCGGGCTGGCCGTGTGGAAAAACTCAGCCAGGAGCCGTTGAAATACCGGGATCGAAGTGTGCGAAGCGGTAAACAGATGAAACAGAAG